>NZ_JBQJIK010000003.1:0-156711 GCF_052078665.1 Inquilinus sp. CA228
CCAGCACGGTCAGCGTCGGCGACGCCGGCGCCGAGCGCACCATCACCAATGTCGCGGCGGGGCGGCTCTCGGCGACCTCGACCGACGCGGTGAACGGCTCGCAGCTCTTCGCCACCAACACGGCGGTCGACGACGTCGCCAGCCAGATCACCGACGTCACCGGCCAGCTGACGCATTACTACAGCGTCAACGACGGCGGCACCCAGGGCGCCAACTACGACAATGACGGCGCCACCGGCACCAATTCGCTGGCGGCCGGTGTCGCGGCCAGCGCGACGGCGGCGGATGCGACGGCGCTCGGTGCCAACAGCTCGGCGACCAATGCGGGCGACGTGGCCCTGGGCTCCGGCTCGGCCACGGCGGCTGCGGTCGGCACGGCCAGCGCGACGATCGCCGGCACGACCTACAGCTTCGCCGGCACCACGCCGGCCAGCGCGGTCAGCGTCGGTGCGGCGGGTGCGGAGCGCACAATCACCAACGTCGCGGCGGGTCGGATCGCCATCGACTCCACCGAAGCGGTGAACGGCAGCCAGCTCTTCGCCACCAACACCTCGGTCGACACGCTGAACACCAAGGTCGACAACATCAGCACCGGCGGCGGGATCAAGTACTTCCACGCCACCTCGACCCTGGCGGACAGCCAGGCGACGGGGACGGACAGCACCGCCGCCGGGCCCGAGGCCGTGGCCTCGGTGACGGACGGTGTCGCGGTCGGCCATGGTGCGACTGCGGGGGCGAATGCGGGTGACGTCGCTCTCGGCTCGGGCTCGACGACGGCGGCTGTGGTCGGCACGGCCAGCGCCACCATCGCCGGCACGACCTACGCCTTCGCCGGCACCACGCCGACCAGCACGGTCAGCGTCGGCGCGCCGGGGGCGGAGCGGACGATCACCAACGTCGCGGCGGGCCGGATCGCGGGCGACTCCACCGACGCGGTGAACGGCAGCCAGCTCTTCGCCACCAACACGGCGGTGGACAGCGTCGCCAACGAGGTGACGACCATCACCGGCCAGCTGACGCACTACTACAGCGTCAACGACGGCGGCACCCAGGGCGCGAACTACGACAATGACGGCGCCACCGGCACCAACTCGGTGGCGGCCGGCGTCGGGGCCAGCGCGACCGCGGCGGATGCGACGGTGCTCGGCGCCAACGCCTCGGCCGGCAACGCGGGTGATGTCGCGCTGGGTTCCGGCTCGGTCACGGCGGCCGCGGTCGGCACCGCCAGCGCGACCATCGCCGGCACCACCTACAGCTTCGCCGGCACCGCGCCGGCCAGCACGGTCAGCGTCGGCAGCGCCGGTGCCGAGCGGACCATCACCAATGTCGCGGCGGGGCGGCTCTCGGCGACCTCGACCGACGCGGTGAACGGCAGCCAGCTCTTCGCCTCCAACCAGGCGATCGACAACGTCGCCAGCCAGATCACGGATGTGAACGGCCAGCTGACGCACTACTACAGCGTGAACGACGGCGGCACCCAGGGGTCGAACTACGACAACCGCGGCGCCACCGGCACCAACTCGCTGGCGGCCGGCGTCGGCGCCAGCGCCACGGCGGCGAACGCCACCGCGGTCGGCAACGGCTCGCAGGCGCTGGCCGCCTCGACCGTGGCCATCGGCGACACCACCACGGTGGCGGCCGCGGCCGGCACGGGCTCGGTCGCCATCGGCCACAACTCCCAGGTGCTGGGCGGCACCGGGGCGGTGGCGATCGGTGAAGGCCAGACGGTGAGCGGCGACGGCGCGGTGGCGATCGGCGATCCGAACACCGTCACCGGCACCGGTGCCGTGGGCATGGGCGCCAACAACACGGCGGACGGCACCGGCGCACTGGCCATCGGCAGCGCCAACACCGCGACGGGCCAGGGCTCGATCGCGCTGGGCAATGCCAGCAACGCCACTGGCGCCGGCTCGCTCGCCTTCGGCGACGCGGCTTCGGCCGGCAACGCCGGCGATGTGGCGCTGGGCTCCGGCTCGGTGACCGGGGCGGCGGTCGGCACGGCCGGCACGACCATCGCCGGCACGAACTACAGCTTCGCGGGCACGGCGCCGACCAGCACGGTCAGCGTCGGTGCGCCGGGCGCCGAGCGCACCATCACCAACGTGGCGGCCGGGCGGCTCTCGGGTACCTCCACCGATGCGGTGAACGGCAGCCAGCTCTTCGCCACCAACCAGGCGGTCGACAGCATCGCGACCACGGCCAATGCCGGCTGGAACCTCAGCGCGGATGGCGGGACGACCAGCCAGAACATCGCGCCGGGCGGCACCGCGAGCTTCGCGGCGGGCAGCAACACCACGGTCAGCCGCACCGGCTCGACCATCACCTACGGCGTGGTGGCCGACCCGAGCTTCAACTCGGTGACGGTGGGCGGCACCTCGATCACCACCGATGGGCTGACCATCGCCGGCGGGCCGAGCATCACCTCGACCGGGATCAATGCCGGCGGCCGGACGATCACCAATGTGGCGCCGGGCGTGGGCGGCACCGATGCGGTGAACGTCAACCAGTTGAACGAGATCGGCGATGTCGCCAATGCCGGCTGGAACCTGCAGGCGAACGGCGACACCGCGACCAAGGTGGCGCCGGGCGGCACGGTGCAGTTCCTGAACGGGCAGAACATCGCGGTCACCCGGACCGGCACGGACATCACCGTGGCGACCACGCCGGCCCTGACCGCGGACAGCCTGACCCTGACCAGCGGCCAAGTGTTCGACGCCGCGGGCCTGAACATGAACGGCACCGGCATTACCGGCTTGGCGCCGGGCGCGGTGAACTCGACCTCGACCGACGGGATCAACGGCTCGCAGCTCTACGGCGTGTCGCAGAGCATCGCGACGCATCTCGGCGGCGACTCGACGGTCAATCCGGACGGCACCATCACCGGCCCGACCTACAATGTGCAGGGCAACAACTACACCACGGTGACCGACGCCTTCGACGCGGTCGATGGCAACCTGACCACCATCAACAATCAACTGACCAACATCAACAACGGCGCCGGGATCAAGTACTTCCACGCCAACTCGACCCTGGCCGACAGCCAGGCGGTCGGCACGGACAGCGTCGCGGTCGGGCCGACGGCCGTGGCCTCGGTGCAGGACGGCATCGCCATCGGCCATGGTGCTGCGGCCGGCGCCAATGCGGGCGACGTCGCCCTCGGCGCCGGCTCGACGACCGCGGCCGCGGTGGCCACCGCGGGCGCCACGATCGCCGGCAAGGACTACAGCTTCGCCGGGGCGACCCCGACCAGCACGGTCAGCGTCGGCGCGCCGGGGGCGGAGCGGACCATCACCAATGTCGCGGCGGGTCGCCTCTCGGCGGACTCGACCGACGCGGTGAACGGCAGCCAACTCTTCGCCACCAACTCGGCGGTCAACGTCCTGGGCACCCAGGTCGGCAACGGCGGCATCGGCCCGGTGCAGTACAGCAACCCCGACTCGCCGACGACCCCGAACGGCGGCACGCCGACATTCGACCTGACCCTGGTGGGCGAGGACTCCGGGCCGGTCAAGCTGCACAATGTCGACAAGGGCGTGGTGTCCTCGACCTCGACCGACGCCATCAACGGCTCGCAGCTCTTCGGCACGGCGCAGAGCATCACCAACGTGCTCGGTGGCGGGTCGACAGTGAACCCGGACGGCACCATCACCGGGCCGACCTTCTTGGTGCAGGGCAGCAGCTACACCACAATCTACGACGCCGTCGGGGCCGTGAACGACAGCCTGACCAACATCAACAACGGCGGCGGCATCAAGTACTTCCACGCCAACTCGACCCTGGCCGACAGCCAGGCGGTCGGCACGAACTCCGTGGCGATCGGGCCGGCGAGCATAGCGAACGGCGAGGACAGCTTCGCCGCGGGCAACGGGGCGACCACGGCGGCGGGGGCGACAGGTGCTGTCGCGTTGGGCAGTTCCGCCTCCGCCGGCGCCTCCGGCGCCACGGCGTTGGGCCAGGGGGCGACCGCGACCAACGCCAACGACGTAGCGCTGGGCGCGGGCTCGAAGACCGCGGCCGCGGTCGGCACCTCCAGCGCCTCGTTCAACAACTTCACGCTCGAGGGCTTCGCCGGGACCAACCCGACCAGCACGGTCAGCGTGGGCGATGTCGGCGCCGAGCGCACCATCACCAATGTGGCGGCGGGGCAGATCACGTCGACCTCGACCGACGCGATCAACGGCTCGCAGCTCTACTCGCTGGCGTCGGTGGTCGACAACTCGATCAACGGCGGGGCAGGCATCAAGTACTTCCACGCCAACTCGACCCTGGCGGACTCCGCGGCCACCGGCACCAACAGCACCGCCATCGGCCCGGCCTCGACCGCCAGCGCCAGCAACGCGATCTCGATGGGCAACGGCGCCAGCGCGTCCGCCAACAACGCGATCGCGATCGGCGCCGGGGCGCAGGCGACCAAGGCCAATTCGCTGGCCCTGGGCGCAGGCTCCACGACCATGGCGAACCTGTCCGACGCGGCCTACGCGCCGGTGGTGGGGGCCACCACCGCCGGGGTGGCGACGGGCGAGGTCTCGGTCGGCTCGTCGGGGGCGGAGCGCCGCATCACCAACGTCGCCGCCGGCTCGGCCGCGACCGATGGGGTCAATGTGAGTCAGCTGACGGCCCTGGCGAATGTGTCGGTGAAGTACGACACCGACGGATCCGGCAACCTCACCAACCGGATCACGCTGCAGGGTGGAAACCCGAACGCGCCGGTCACCATCGGCAATGTCGCGCCGGGCGTGAACGGCACCGATGCGGTGAATGTCGACCAGCTGAACGGCGCCTTCGACTCGCTCAATGGCAAGATCAAGCAGGCGCGGCGGGAGGCCTGGCAGGGAGCCGCGATCGGCATCGCCGCGTCGTCGCTGCAGTTCGACACCCGTCCGGGCAAGGTCAGCGCTTCGATGGGCGGCGGCATGTGGCGCGAGCAGGGGGCCCTGGCCCTCGGCCTCGGTTACACCGCCGAGTCCGGCCGGGTCCGCGTGAACGCCCGGGCCGTCACGAGCGGCGACGACTGGGGTGGCGGCATCGGCGTCTCCTTCACCTTCAACTGAGGGTGATGCCGATGCGGCTGGCAGGGCTCCTGTTCGCGGCGCTGGCGGTGGCGGCGACGTCCGGGACGGCTTTCGCGGTGGGCTGGGTGCAGTTGCCCGGCGGCTATGCCGTGAAGCCCTCGGAGGTCGCCATCCCCGACGGCGAGGAGCTCGGCCAGTACCGGCGGGTGGTGCAGCCGTTCAAGAACTGGACCCTGATCTGCGACGAGAGCCTGAAGTCGAAGCGTCGGGTCTGCAACCTGACCCAGTCGATCGTCGACCAGCGCGGGTCGCCCGTCTTCAACTGGTCATTCGTGGCCACGGCGGACGGCAAGCCCCTGGTGGTGATGCGGGTGCCGGCGGCGCTCGGCATCGGGCAGCAGATCGGGCTGGCGCTGGGCGACAAGCCGGACCGGATCGTCGCTCAGACCGACCAATGCGACGGGGCGTTCTGCACCGCCACGATCGCGATCGGCCGGATGCTGCGGCGGCACATCCAGGCCGGCACCGACTGCATCGTCTCCTACACGCTTCCGGGCGCGGGCGACGTGACGTTCCAGGCTCCCCTCGAAGGCCTGTTCACGGCCCTCGCGGTGATGAAATGACCCTGGCGCCCTGTCGGGCGCCTTTCAGAGAAGGATGAGATCCGATGCGACTGATCAAGACTCTACTTCTGGGGACCGTCTCGGTCGCGATCATTGCCGGCGCTGTGGTGGCGTTCGATCTGATCGGCTTTGCCCAGCTGCCGGCCCAGGCGGCGGATGCGAAGAAGCCGGCGGCGGAGGCACCGAAGGCACAGGAACAGGCGGCCCCGACCCAGCCGCCGGCGGCTCAGACCCAGCAGTCGGCCGCTGCGGCCCCCGGGGTGCAAAGCTCCGTCTTCGAGGAGCACGCGAAACAGGCCAAGCTCGGGGCCTGCGCCAACATCTTCAACGTCCTGGGGCGCGGCGTCGCCGCCGATGCGAGCTACACCGCGCAGACCCAATGGGACACCAAGGCAGCCGACGCGCACTCGGTTGAATCCCTGATCGCGCTCACCGGAAATCCGGCGACACAGGAGCTGCCTGCGGCCGGCCTGGTGTTCACAGCCCCGGTCGGGCGGTCCTGCGAGGGGGCACTGGTGCGGGTGACGCCGGTCAAGGCGACCTGCCTGGCCGTGGCCAGCCAGCTCATGACCCAGGAGAAGGGCCAGACCGGCATGCTCGGCGATCTGCCGCTGGTGTCGCTGCCCAACGGCGCACGGGTCGTCCTGGTGCCGTTTGAGAACAACTGCGTCGCGATGACGAGCATTCGGGCCGCCGGCTGATGGAGCGCCCGTGGCCGCGATAGGCAGGATCAGGGAGATGAAGATGATTCGACCGATCATTCTGGTTCTAGCCGCCTGGACCTGTCTCGCCGCCACGGCCGGGGCGGCCGATCCGCCCCTCGCGCCGGCGCCGGCCGTGGTCGAGACGATCGATACCAACCGCAGCTACCTGGTGTTCTTCGACTTCGACAGCTCGAGTCTGACCCCGGAAGCCAAGCAGGTCGTGGCCTCGGCCGCGGCCAGTGCGCTGCAGGGCGAGACCACCCGCATCGACGTCACCGGTCACACCGACCGTTCGGGCTCGGTCCAGTACAACCAGGCTCTCTCGGTTCGTCGTGGCGAGTCGGTCCGTCGCGAACTGGTTGCCGACGGCGTTGCCGACAGCCTGATCGCGGTCAGGGGCGTCGGCGAGTCCGATCCGCTCGTCCCGACCGCCGACGGCGTCCGCGAGCCGCAGAACCGTCGCGTCGTGATCGTCCTGTCACCGACCGGGCCGGCGGCCGAGCAGAACTCCGGGATGAGGGGGATCTGGGGCGCCATCGCCTATTCGGTGCCGGACCAGAAGCGGGGCTTCTTCTGGGGCGCCGACAAGGCGGATGAGGCGCAGGAGATCGCCCTGCGGCACTGCGTGCACCGGGGCGGCCAGGACTGCAAGGTCGTCTCCCTGTTCCGCAACCACCGCCACTGGACCGACGACGACAAGAGCGGCTTCCCCTATGAGCATTGCGCCGCCCTGGCGGTCGGGACGGCCCCCGCCGCCGGCCGGCCGGCCTTCTGGGGCGCCGCCTCGGCCGAGACCCGCCGGCAGGCCGAGGAGAAGGCGACCGCGATCTGCGGCGGCGACGCCAATGAGTGCCGGATCCCCGAATGGGTCTGCACCTGAGCCGACACCGCATCCGAAAAGACCGTCCGTCCAACCAGATCAGGCAGCTGAGACCCTCTGATGCTCCCCGTTTCCGCCCTGCCGTCGATGAACGTGCTCCTGGCGACGCCCTGCTACATCTCGGCCGTCTCGATGAACTACGTGACCAGCCTGTTCGAGTTCACCCATGAGGCGATCCGGCTGGGGCTGAACTCGTCCCTGCACATGCGCTCGGAGAGCCTGGTCACCCGCGGCCGCAACGAGATCGTCAAGTTCTTCCTGATGAACGAGCGGTACACGCATCTGTTCTGGATCGATTCCGACATCGTGTTCAAGCCGGCGGACGCGATCCGCCTGCTGCTGTCGGACCACGACGTCGCCGCCGGGATCTACCCGATCAAGCGCTTCAACTGGCCGCAGCAGGGCGTGCCCGCCGGCACGACGAAGGAATCCTTCGAGACGCGGTACACCGACTATCCGTTCAACCCGGTCGGCCTCGGCTCCGAACCGCTGGCCAAATTCGTCGGCGAGGAGGGCTTCATCGAAGTGGCCGAGGCACCGACCGGGTTCATGGTGATCAAGCGGCATGTGTTCAGCCGGCTGATGCAGCACTACCCGCAGCTCAACTACATGCCCGACGGGCCGCCGAACAACCCGGAGGCGCCGTTCTACTGGCTGTTCTTCGACTGCATGGTGGACCCCGACACCAACCGCTACCTGTCGGAGGACTACGCCTTCTGTCGCCGCTGGCGGGACATCGGCGGCAAGGTCCACGCCGATCTCCAATCCGACCTCGGGCATCTCGGCCAGCACATGTTCCGCGGCAATTTCGCCGAGAGCGTCAGGCTGCGGGCCCATGATCCGGGGAACGGGCCGCGGAAATGACGCGAGGGCCGAGGCCCGGAGTGCTCTCGACGCGTCGGTTGGGCTCGCAAGCGGCACGGCTTTGCGGGCATTGTGTCGGGCTGTCCTCGTCACCGGTCTGACCGGTTTGCCATCCCGTCACATGGTCCCGCAACCGGTGGGCCGGATGCGGCTGCCACGCCGCGACGACTGGCCGGATCGCGCACCGATCATAGAAATTCGAAGCAGGGGATCGAAGCTCTTCCAGACGCTTGTCGCATCGGGAGGAGGCTGTGGCGTGGAAACGGCGACGCACGGAGGTCGCGGCTTCAAACTGAAATGGCTCCCTGGACTGGACTCGAACCAGTGACCCGCTGATTAACAGTCAGCTGCTCTACCAACTGAGCTACCAGGGAACACGAGCGCCGGATCGCTCCGGGCTGTCGGTGGCGCGGCTTATAGCAACCTCGCCCCGCCCTGCCAAGCCTCACCTGCATCCTCGATCATACTTTTTGGGGATGCTGGTCCGGCCGGGATGTCGGGCGGGCCGTTTGGAGGCGCGAGCCGGAATCGAACCGGCGTGCACGGATTTGCAGTCCGCTGCTTGACCACTCAGCCATCGCGCCCCGACGGCGGCCCCCGTATATCGTCCGCCGAGAAGCAGGGTCAAGGACGAACGCGCGGAACTTTCGATGCCGCTGATGCGGCCGCCACGGCCGAGCGGCATCAGAGCGATTGTGTTGCGGGCGCGAAGGCCGATATAACCGCTGCGTTTGAGCGCGCGGCGGCCGCCCGGCCGCTGCGCCTCGCTGTTCTCAGAGTGCGGAATCCCATGGTCGACTACGCAGCCGCCCGCCTGAACATGGTCGAAGGGCAGATCAAGCCCAACAAGGTCGTCGACCAGGCCCTGATCGACGCGATGATGGCCGTCCCGCGCGAACGCTTCGTGCCGGCCGACCGGCGCGGCGTCGCCTATGTCGACCAGGATGTGGCGATCGGCGGCGGCCGGGTGCTGATGGAGCCGCGGGTTCTCGGCCGGCTGCTGAACGACGCCCGGATCACGCCGGACAGCCGGGTGCTGATCGTCGGCGCCGGCACCGGCTACAGCGCCGCGATTGTTGCCCGCCTCGCCGCCAAGGTGGTGGCGCTGGAGGAGGACAAGGCGCTGCTCGGCACCGCGCGTGGGGCGCTGTCCGAGCTCGGCGTCCAGGGTGCCGCGCTGGTCGAGGGGCGGCTGGCGGAGGGCCGGCAGGCCGAAGGGCCCTACGACGTCATCCTGATCGACGGCGCGGTGGCGGAGGTGCCGGCGGCGCTGATCGCGCAGCTGGCGCCCGGCGGCCGCCTGCTCACGGTGGTGGATGACGGCGACGGTGTCGGCCGTGCTATGCTGGTCAGCGCGGTCGATGGAGTCGCGTCGCAGCGCCCGCTGTTCGACGCGACGACGGCGACCCTACCGGGCTTCGAGCGCAAGCCGGCCTTCCAGTTCTGAGCGTGGCGGGGCATCGGGTGCAGCAGTTCGAGATCGACGTGGCGACCTTGGCGGATTGGCGGCGCGACGGCACCGGGCATGTGCTGGTCGATGTGCGCGAGCCGCAGGAGCTGGCGGTGTGCCGGGTCGAGGGTTCGCTCGACATCCCGATGGGCGAGCTCCCGGGCCGGCTGGATGAGATTCCGGGCGATCGCCCGGTGGTCGTCATGTGTCACCACGGGGGGCGCAGCGCGCAGGTGGTGCGGTGGCTTTCGGCGAGGGGCATGGACAACGCGGTCAATCTGCGCGGGGGCATCGATGCCTGGGCGTGCGAGATCGATCCAACCATGGGACGGTATTGACGATGACACGATTTGGACGGTTCGGGCTCTCCACCGCGGTCCTGTCCGCGGCGCTGATGCTGGGCACCGCCCCGGCCTCGGCGCAGTCGATGACCGAGGCGCTGGCGTCGGCCTACGCCACCAACCCGGATCTGGCCTCCGACATCGCCAATCTGAAGGCGGTCAATGAAGGTGTGGCGCAGGCCCTGTCCGGCTACCGACCGGATGTCAGCGCCACCGCCAGCATCCAGAGCCAGTTCACCAATACGACGAGCGACTCCAGGCCGCCCGCTGCGGGCCTTATCGGCCAACTCCAGGGCGGCAGCGGCCGGAGCGGCGATCCCCTGTCCGCCGGCGGCCGCGAGGGCTACTGGCATGAGGTCAACCCGGCCACGCTCGGCATCACGGTCACCCAGAACATCTACAACGGCGGCCAGACCCAGGCGTCGGTCAACCAGGCCGAGAACACGGTCATGGCGACCCGCGCCGTCGTCCAGACCACCGAGCAGACGGTGCTGCTGGACGCCGCGACGGCCTATGCCGACGTGGTCCAAAACCAGTCGGCACTCGACGTGCAGCGCAACAACGAGGCGGTGCTGCGCCGGCAGTTGCAGGCGACCCAGGACCGGTTCAATGTCGGCGAGGTGACCCGCACCGATGTCAGCCAGGCCGAAGCCAGCCTGGCCAGCGCCGTTGCCGGCCGGGTGGAGGCGGAGGGCACGCTGCGCGCCAGCCGCGCCACTTTCGAGCGCTTCATCGGCCAGCCGCCGGGGACGCTGGAGACGCCGGCGGTGCCGGCCGGGCTGCCGTCCTCGATGCAGGACGCGATCCAGAAGGCCCAGGCGAACTATCCGGGCATCGTCGCGGCGGTGTTCACCGAGCGCGCCGCGGCCGACAACATCGACCTGCAGTTCGGCGCGCTGCTGCCGTCGATCGACGTGCAGGCGCGGATCCAGCGGCAGTATTCGACCGTCTCCCATCCGCAGTCGACCACCGGGGCGCAGAATCGCATCGATTCCGCCTCGATCGTGGCCCAGTTGACCATCCCGCTGTACTCGCAGGGCAACCAGGAATCCCTGGTGCGCCAGGCGCGCTACACCCATGGCCAGCGCCGCATCCAGATCGAATCGCAGCGCCGCATCGCGATCCAGGGCGCGGTGCAGGCTTGGCAGGCGCTGGTGACGGCGCGCGCCGCGATCAAGTCCTTCCAGGCCGCGGTCAGGGCCGAGGAGCTGGCGGTGGAAGGCCTGCAGCAGGAAGCGCAGGTCGGGTCGCGCACCGTGCTCGACGTGCTGACCGAGCAGCAGAACCTGCTCAACGCCCAGCTCAGCCTGGTGCAGGCGCGGCGCAACGAGGTGGTCGCCGGCTACCAGCTGCGCAACGCGACCGGCACCCTGACCGCGCAGGACATGGGCCTGGCGGTCAAGGTCTACGATCCGGAGCCGGACTATCAGAAGACCCGCGCCCGCTGGTTCGGGACGTCGGTCGACGAGTGAAGACCGCTTCTCCCGGCATGGGGGAAGGTGCGTGTCCTGTCATTGCCGTCCTCGGACTTGATTCGAGGATTGACCCGGCAATCCGGAGGGTGTCGACACTCTCCGGATGTCCGGATCAAGCCCGGGCACGATATTGCAGTGGAAGTGGAAGACGACCGAGAGGATGAGCGAGACGCGGGCACAGCAGGAGCCGTCGATGGAGGAGATCCTGGCCTCCATCCGGCGCATGATCACCGAGGACGATCCGGCGCGCGGCCGGGCCGCCCCGATCGATGCTGCGCGGGCCCAGCCGTCCGCCGCGCCGGCCGATGACGACGTGCTGGAACTGACCGAGGCGCTGGACGATCCGCGGCCGGCCGCTCCTCCGCCGCCGCCTGCCGAAGCTGCGGCCGCGGAGGACGAGTCCGTGGTCTCGCCGGCCAGCGCCAGCGCCGCGCTGGCGGCCCTGGCCCGGCTGAACGCCGCGGCCCCGCCGCCGGCGGCGGTGCACAAGAGCCAGCCGGTGGACGATCTGGTGCGCGAATTGCTGCGGCCGATGCTGAAGGAATGGCTCGACGCCAACCTGCCGCGGCTGGTCGAGCAGGCGGTCGAGCGGGAGGTATCCCGCATCGCCAGCGGCGCCGTACGGCGCTGATCCGCCCCTCCGCTTCACCGCTCCATCGTCAAGAATTCAAAGATACGGAAGGTTCAGCCATGCTGGACAAGACTTACGGGCCGCGCGAGGTCGAGGCCAAGCTCTATCCCGAATGGGAGAACAGCGGCGCCTTCGCCAACAACGTCCATTCGAACGCGGCGCCCTTCACCATCATGATGCCGCCGCCGAACGTCACCGGCGACCTGCATATGGGCCATGCCTTCACCTTCACCTTGCAGGACGTGCTGACGCGGTTCAACCGGCGGCGCGGCCGCGACGCGCTGTGGCAGCCCGGCACCGACCATGCCGGCATCGCCACCCAGATGGTGGTCGAGCGCGAACTGGCGAAGGAGGGCATCAAGCGCCAGGACCTCGGCCGCGACGGCTTCCTGGAGCGGGTCTGGGACTGGAAGGCGCAGTCCGGCGGCGCCATCACCAGCCAGCTCCGCCGCCTCGGCGCCACCCCGAACTGGTCGCGCGAGCGCTTCACCATGGACGAGGGCCTGTCCCGCGCCGTGGTCAAGGTGTTCGTGCAGCTGCACCGCGAGGGCCTGATCTACCGCGACAAGCGGCTGGTGAACTGGGACCCGAAGCTGCGCACCTCGGTCTCCGACCTCGAGGTCGAGCAGAAGGAGACCAAGGGCCATCTCTGGCATTTCCGCTACCCGATCGAGGGCGAGGAGGGGCGGTTCATCACCGTCGCCACCACGCGGCCGGAGACGATGCTGGGCGACACCGCCGTCGCCGTGCATCCGGACGATGAGCGCTACAAGGACCTGGTCGGCAAGAACGTCATCCTGCCGCTGGTCGGCCGCCGCATCCCGATCGTGGCCGACGCGTATTCCGACCCCGAGAAGGGCTCGGGCGCGGTGAAGATCACCCCGGCGCACGACTTCAACGACTTCGAGGTCGGCCGCCGCCACGACCTGCCGCTGATCAACATCCTCGACGAGGAGGCGCGGCTGAACGATGAGGTGCCGGAGGCCTATCGCGGCCTGGACCGGTACGAGGCGCGCAAGCGCGTGGTCGCCGATCTCGAGGCGCTGGGCCTGGTCGAGACCATCGAGGACCATGTCCATGCGGTGCCGCATGGCGACCGCGGCGGCGTGCCGATCGAGCCGTACCTGACCGAGCAGTGGTATCTGAAGGCCGAGGTGCTGGCGAAGCCGGCGATCGAATCGGTGGAGCAGGGCCGCACCGTGCTGCTGCCAAAGATGGCCGAGAGCATCTTCTTCGAGTGGATGCGCAACATCCAGCCCTGGTGCATCAGCCGGCAACTGTGGTGGGGCCATCAGATCCCGGCCTGGTACGGGCCGGACGGCACGATCTTCGTCGAGGAGAGCGAGGCCGAGGCCAAGGCGGCGGCCGAGACCCAATACGGCGAGGCGGTCGAGCTGCGGCGCGAGACCGACGTGCTCGACACCTGGTTCTCCTCCGCCCTGTGGCCGTTCTCGACCCTGGGCTGGCCGGACCGGACGCCGGAGCTGCAGCGCTACTACCCCGGCGACGTGCTGGTCACGGGCTTCGACATCATCTTCTTCTGGGTCGCCCGGATGATGATGATGGGCATCCATTTCATGGACGAGGTGCCGTTCCGCACCGTGTACTTCCACTCCCTGGTCCGGGACGAGAAGGGCCAGAAGATGTCGAAGTCCAAGGGCAACGTCATCGACCCGCTGGAGCTGGTGGACCGCTACGGCGCCGACGCGCTGCGCATGACCCTGGTGTCGCTGGCCGCCGGCCGCGACATCAAGCTCGGGCCGCAGCAGGTCGAAGGCTATCGCAACTTCGCCACCAAGCTGTGGAACGCGGCCCGCTTCTGCGAGATGAACGAGTGCCGGCCGGTGCCCGGCTACGACCCGGCGGCGAACACGCTGACGCTGAACCGCTGGATCGTCGGCGAGGTGGCGAAGACGGCGGAGAAGGCGGCTGCGGCGCTGGAGGGCTTCCGCTTCAGCGAGGCGGCGCAGGTGCTGTACCAGTTCACCTGGGCCGGCTTCTGCGACTGGTACCTGGAATTCGCCAAGCCGGTGTTCTCGGGCACCGATGAGGCCGCCAAGGCCGAGACTCGCGCCACCACCGCCTGGGCGCTGGAGCAGATCCTGCACCTGCTCAACCCGATCATGCCGTTCGAGACGGAGGAGCTGTGGCGGCATCTCGCGGATCGCGGCGGCGCCACGCTGTTGACCCAGCCCTGGCCGGACTACCCGGCCGGTCTGGTCGACCCGCGGGCGGCGGCCGAGATGGACTGGGTGATCCGGCTGATCTCGGCGGTCCGCACCATCCGGTCGGAGATGAACGTGCCGCCGGCGGCCGAGCTGACGGCGACGCTGCGCGACGCCTCGGCGGAGACTAGGCGCCGGCTCGACACCCATGGCGCGCTGATCCGCCGCCTGGCCCGGCTGGCCGCGATCGAGCCGTCGGAGGCGGTGCCGGAGAAGGGCGCCGCCCAGGCGGTGATCGACGAGGCGACGCTGGTGCTGCCGCTGGCCGGGATCATCGATCTCGACAAGGAGCGGGCGCGTCTGACCAAGGAGATCGAGAAGAACGCGTCCGAGGTCGAGAAGATCGACCGCAAGCTCGGCAACGCCCAGTTCCTGGAGAAGGCGCCGGACGATGTGGTCGAGGAGCAGCGCGAGCGCCGGGCCGAGGCGCAGGCTGCGATCGAGAAGCTGCGGCAGGCGCTGGCCCGCGTCTCGGGCTGACCTCTCCGGCTCCGGATGACCTGGTGGAACGGGCCCCTCGCGGGGCCCGTTTCGATTCCGGCGGGCACATCGCGAAGGGATTGACAAAAAAAGTTGTCAAGGGTGGAATGGATCCATGCTGGACGTGGATGTCATCGACGACCCGGCGGCCGCCATGGCCGCGCTCGAACCGGTCCGCAACCGCCTGCTGGCCGAGCTGGGCGAGCCGGCCTCGGCCGCCGGGCTGGCCGCACGGCTCGGGATTCCGCGGCAGAAGGTGAACTACCATCTGCGCGCGCTGGAGGCGCATCGGCTGGTCCGCGAGGCGGAGACGCGGCGCTGGGGCGGGCTGACCGAGCGGCTCTACGTGGCCACCGCGACCTCCTACATCGTCTCGCCGCAGGCGCTCGGGCCGGTCGCCGCCGATCCCGCGCGCACCTCCGACCGGCTGTCGGCCAGCTATCTGATCGCGCTGGCCGCCCGCGTCGTTCGGGAGGTCAGCGGCCTGTGGCGGGCCGCCATCAACGCCGAGAAGCGGTTGGCCACCCTGTCGATCGACACCGAGATCCGCTTCGCGTCGCCGGCCGACCGGGCCGCCTTCACCCAGGAGCTGACGGCGTCGATCGCCGCCCTGGCGGCGCGCTACCACAACGCGTCGGCGCCCGGGGGGCGGAACCATCGCCTGGTTTTGGTGGCCTATCCCAAGCCCGCCGACCCAACGGAAAAGGAGCAGACATGCCACTGAAGACCGATGCAAAGCGGCGCTGGGTCGAGCTCGACGTGCTGCTGCCGGGAACGCCGGAGCAGGTGTGGCAGGCGATCGCCACCGGCCCGGGCCTCAGCGCCTGGTTCACCGCCACGCAGGTCGAGGAGCGGGTCGGCGGTGCCATCCGCTTCGAGTTCGGCGAGGGCATGGCCTCCGCCGGCACCGTCACCGCCTGGGAGCCGCCCTTCCGCTTCGCCTATGAGGAGACCGGCTGGAACGGCGAAGCGCCGCCGGTGGCGACGGAATGCGTCATCATCAGCCGGTCCGGCGATGCCTGCGTGCTGCGGCTCGTCCACACCCTGTTCACCACCGACGGCAGCTGGGATGACGAGCTGGAAGGCTTCGAATCCGGCTGGCCGGGCTTCTTCGTGATCCTGCAGATCTACCTGGCGCGCTTCGCCGGCCTGCCGGCCGCGCCGGCCCGGGCCATGGCCATGCATCCGGGCCCCGACCTAGCGGCCTGGACCGACCTGGCCCGCCGGTTCGGCTTTACCGGCGTCAATGTGGGCGAGCGGTGGAGCACGCCGGCCGGCGTCCCGGCGCTGGCCGGAACCGTGGAGCGGGTGCAGCAGAATGCCAAGTCGCGCGAGGTGACGGTGGCGCTGGACCAGCCGGCGCCCGGCATCGCCCTGATCGGGATCCATGGCTGGCAAGGCCGGGCCCGGGTGGCGGCCAGCGTGTTCTTCTACGGCGACCGCACCGCCGACACCGCCGCCAAGTTCGAGGCCGAGCTGCGCCGCTGGGCCCAGGAGACCTATCCGGACAAAAAAGGGGAATAGCCATGCCCGTGAAGAAGGACGAGACCGGCCGCCGCACCGTCCAGGTCGAGGTCGAGGTGCCGGGCACGCCGGAGGAGGTGTGGCATGCCATCGCCACCGGCCCCGGCGTGACCTCCTGGTTCGTGCCGACCCGGATGGAGGAGCGGGTGGGCGGCACGGTTACCGCCAATTTCGGGCCGGGGATGGATTCGCTGGCGACCATCACCGCCTGGGATCCGCCACATCGCTTCACCGCCGACAGCCGCGACGACATGGGGCCGGGCAGCCCGACCATCGCCACCGAATGGACCGTCGAGGCGAAGTCCGGCGGCACCTGCGTCGTCCGGGTGGTGCATGCCTGGTTCGCCGACAGCGACGACTGGGACGGCCAGTTCGGGGCGTTCGAGAGCGGTTGGCCGGCCTTCTTCCGCATCCTGCGGCTGTACCTCGCCCATTTCCGCGGCCAGAGCGGCGTCAATCTCCAGCTGATGGGCGTGGCGTCGGAACCGACGGTCGAGGCGGCCTGGGCGGCGCTGGCCGGGCGGCTCGGCATCGCCGGCGCCGGGCCGGGGCAGCGGGTGCAATCGGCAGCGGATGCACCGGCTTTGGCCGGGCAGGTCGAGCGTATCGGCCCGGACGAGCATCCGGAGCTGCTGCTGCGGCTTGACGCGCCGGCACCCGGCATCGCCCATCTCTTCGCCCTGCCGATGGGTGGGCAGGTCTATCTGCCGATCCGCCTCTATCTGTTCGGCGACCAAGCGGCGGCCGTCGCCGCGCGGGAGGAGCCGGCGTGGCAGGCCTGGATGGCCCGCCACTTCCCGATGCCGCCGGGCTGAGGCCGGCGCTTCAGCCGGCCTCGCGATCCAGCAGGGCGCGCTTGCGGGCCACGCCCCAGCGGTAGCCGGACAGGTCGCCGTCGGAGCGGACCACGCGATGGCAGGGGATGGCGACCGCCAGGTCGTTGGCGGCGCAGGCCTGGGCCACCGCGCGCACCGCCTTCGGACGGTCGATCCGCCGGGCAATCTCGGCGTAGCTGGCGGTGCTGCCGGCCGGGATGCTGCGCAGCGCCTGCCACACCTTCTGCTGGAAGGCGGTGCCGCGGATGTCGAGCGGCAGGTCCAGCATCGCCTCCCCATTGGCGGCCGACGGCGCCTCGACGAAGCCGACCACCCGGGCCACCAGCTGCTCGAACTCCGCGTCGCCGCCGACCAGCCGGGCCTTGGGGAAGCGGTCCTGCAGCTCCTCAAGCAGCACCTGCGGGTCGTCGCCGAACTGGATGGCGACGATGCCCTTCTCGGTCGCCGCCACCAGGATGGCGCCGAGATGGCATTGCCCGATGGCGAAGCGGATCTCGGCCCCGGTGCCGCCGTCGCGGAAAGCGGTCGGGGTCATGCCCAGCCGCTGCGGCGCCGCGGCGTAGAAGCGGCCGTTGGAGTTGAAGCCGGCGCCGTAGATCGCCTCGGTGACGGTCTCGGTCTGCTCGAGCTCGTCGCGCATGCGGTCGGCGCGATGGGCGTCGGCATAGGCCTTGGGGGTGACGCCGGTGACCGACTTGAACATGCGGTGGAAATGGAACCGGCTCAGCCCTGCCGCCTCGGCCAGCTCGTCCAGGCTGGGCATCTCCTCGGCGGTCTCGATCTTGCGGCAGGCCGCGACCACCAGGGCGGTCTGGCGCTCGGCCAGAGAGATCTCGTTCGGCTTGCAGCGCTTGCAGGGGCGGAAGCCGGCGCGCTCGGCCGCGGCGCCGTCGGCATGGAAGCCGGCATTCTCGCGCCGCGGATGGCGCGAGGCGCAGTTCGGCCGGCAATAGATCCCGGTGGTGCGGACGGCGAAGACGAAGGCGCCGCTGGCGGCGCGGTCGCGGCGCAGCACGGCGGCCCAGCGGGCCTCGTCATTGACGAAGACCGGGGTGGGGACGGGGGGCGGGGGAATGAAGCCCATGGTTCGCTCCTGTTCGACGGTGGGATCGACAGGTCCCGTTGATATGGGGATGCCGATCGTCCCCTCGAAGATGGCTGGCTGCGCTTCCGTCGGCACTCCGGCCCTTGCTCTCAAATTCCGGGCCTGGCGGCGACCCGGTTCTTGCGATGCCGGGCTTGCGATCGAATTCGGCGGCAACAAGCGGAGCGCGGGGCGGGGGCCGTGCACGGATGCTGGGGCTCCCGTCTCCCTTCCGCGAGCCCTCGATGTCCGCCACCGCCCCGCTTCCCGCCGCGTTCCGCCGCCTGGCCTGGTCCAATCTGGCCGCGCAGTCGGCGGAGCAGATCGGCCTCGCCGCCGCGCCGATCGTCGCCGTGCTCGCGCTCGGCGCCGGGGCCGGTGGCACCGGCCTGCTGCAGACCGTGCAGACGCTGCCCTTCCTGCTGCTGTCCCTCCCGGCCGGCCTCCTGGCCGACCGGTCGTCGCGCCGCCGGATGATGGCGGCGGCGGAGGCGTTGCGGGCGGTCTCGCTCTTCGCCGTGCTGTTGCTCCTCTCGACCGGCGGCCTCAGCCTCGGCCTGCTGGCGGCGCTCGGCTTCCTCGGCGCCGCCGGCACCGTGGCCTACAGCGTGGCGGCGCCGTCGCTGGTGCCGGACCTGGTGCCGCGGGCGGCGCTGCCGGCCGCGAACGGGCGGATCGAGCTGGCGCGCAGCGCCGCCTTCGCCGCCGGCCCGGCCGTGGCCGGCGCGCGGGTGGCCTGGACTGGCGCCGGCCTGGCCTTCGCCGCAGCGGCGGCCGTGTCGGTCCTGGCCGCGAACCTGCTCGCCGGCATCCGCGAGCCGCAGCGGCCGGCGCCGCCGCGCCGCCACGCCCTGCAGGACCTGCGCGAAGGGGCCGCTTTCGTCCTGACCCATCCGCTGCTGCGGCCGGTGCTGCTGACCGCGGTGTTCTTCAACCTCGGCTGGTTCGTGCTGCAGGCGATCTACGTGCCCTATGCGGTCGACCATCTCGGCCTCGGCGCGTCCTCCGTCGGCGCCACGCTGGCGGTGTACGGCATCGGCATGGTGCTGGCCGCGCTGGCGGCGCCGCGGATCGCCCGGCGGATGCCATTCGGGGCGATGCTGTTGGTCGGCCCGTTCTCCGGCCTCGCCGGCGCGCTGCTGATGCTGCTGACCGTCTGGCTGCCCTTCGCCCCGATCGCCGGGCTGGCCTTCTTCCTGTTCGGCGCCGGGCCGATGCTGTGGGTGATCGCCTCGACCACCCTGCGCCAGGCGGTGACTCCGCCGGCGATGCTGGGCCGGGTCTCGGCGATCATCACCATGGCCACCTTCGGCTCCCGCCCGCTCGGCGCCGCGATCGGCGGCCTGGTCGGCGACAGCCACGGCGCCGCCGCCTGCCTGGCCGTCGCCGTGATCGGCTTCGTCATCCAGGCCCTGGTCATCGCCGGCTCGCCGGTGCCGCGCCTCGCCGCGCTGCCGGCGGAGTAGAGCGGAATCGCGTGGGCAGCCCCTTGCCGTCGGCCGCGAGGTTCGCTCGAGGCTCGTCGGATCGGGGCTGCCCCTGCCGGGTATCGGTTATGATTCCGTCGCTCGGCTCAGCACCGGAGTGATGTCGATCGAGACCGGCTGCGCCGGCAGCGGATGGGGGGTCTCGCCGGGGACCGACAGGTCCAGCTTCTTGAGATCGACCTGCATGATGGTGGGATTGTCGTAGGTGCGGAAGTTGAAGACCTTCTGCGTCAGCGCTTTGAGGACGATCCACTGGGTGTAATCGTATTCGGGCGCCTTGCCCTCCTTCGGCCGCGAGGCGCTGGTGCCTTTCGGGATGTCGACGGTGTTGAGCAGGTGCAATGCCAGGTTGCACGCCTCTTCGCCGGTCTTCGGCCGCTCGGCGAAGTGCTTCTGGAAGACGGTGCGGATGAAGCGGGAGGGTGGGGTCGAATCCCCGGGGAGCCCCCGCATGCCGCTGCCATGTCCCGTCTGCTTGAACCGCTTCAGGCCGATCTCGATGGGCTCGGCGTCGGTGTTGGACAGACCGACATAGTTTTCGATGTTGGTGATCTGCCAGGGGAAGGGCGGGTCGTTGGTCAGCACCGCGACCGGGTTGTCGTGGATCTGGATCTCGCCGTCGATGAACTCGATGACGATGCTCCGGCCGGCCTCGTCATGGATCGGGAAATGCAGCGGCATCTCCTTCTCGAGCACCAGGTCCCCCCAGACCTCGACCTCGCCTCGGTTCAGCCTGTCCTTGACCTCGTCGACAGTGGCGCAGGTGCCCAGCACCCAACTGGTGAAGAGGTCGACGACCAGGGCCTTGGACGGGTTGGACACCGTGCGCTGGTAGCGCGTGCCGGGCAGCCACAGGGCGCCGATGCTGAGCCCCACCTCGTTCATGCCGTCGGTGATGATCTTTTTGCCATAGGCGTTCATGCCGACATAGCCGTATCGGGCCGTCCAGCGCAGCCCGTCCTTGAGATCGGGCGTCGGGCTCATTTTCTCCGTGCCCCTGCCGCCGATCAGGAGTTCGGATTTGAGGTCCGATCCGAACTCCATGCTGCGCCCGTTGACGACGCTGGCATCGCCGGCCAGCAGCAGAAAATCCGTGCACATAACCTGCCTCCTCGGGTGGGGATCCCGCCCGACCGGCGAAATCAGCCGGCCGGCATGCTTCCGTGCCAGGGACGGGACCCGGGTGACGCTGGGTTCAAAAGGGACGCGGCGGCGACGCTTCCGGGCCAACCGCCCATCGCCGTCCGACCGAGGTCAGGATGACATCTGTCTGCCTGGGCCGGTAGGTCCAGATGGCTGTCATCGCTGGGTCCAGATCCATAAAATCCAAGCTTGTGAACGCCAGCCGGTCTGGAGGACAAAAAGCCGACAGCTGCACATTTGGCAGCCATCGAGGGCGCGGAAGGGTGATTGCAGCTATGTCGAGGGGCGGGCGCCTTTCCACGGCGCTGGTGGTGGCCGGGGCAAGACAGAGCCTTCGGCCGCAAGTGACCGCGGGGCGGCCGCCGGTTCTACAGGCCTCGCCAAGACAGCCGACCGATCGAGGCCGGCGGTCGGCTCCGCGCGCCTAGCTCTTCTTGTCGGTCGCCGGCGCCGGGGTCTGCGGGATCTGCGTCTGGCCGGCCTGGATCTGGCTCTGTTCGCCTTTGGCGTCGGCCTGGGCGCTGTAGGGGCAGGCGAAGGCAGGTGACGCGATCAGCAGCGCTGCGGCAGCAAGGGCAAGGAGCTTCATCTCGGCCTCCCGTTCCTGCGCCGGAGCGTCGGATCGAGGATCCGGACTGCGGCGCAATGGCATAAGGGATCGATCCGAATCATCGTACTCGTCTGCGCCGGATCTGGAAAGCCGCTGTCCGGAGTCGGGCTCACGCCCGCTGCTTCTGCCGGGCCTGCTGCAGATAGGGCGCCAGGTACTGGCCGGTGTAGCTGCGCTTGGTGCGCACCACGTCCTCCGGCGTGCCGGCGGCGATGATCTCGCCGCCGCCGTCGCCGCCCTCGGGGCCGATGTCGACGATCCAGTCGGCGGTCTTGATCACCTCGAGATTGTGCTCGATCACGATCACCGTGTTGCCCTGGTCGACCAGCTCGTGCAGCACCTCGAGCAGCTTGCGCACATCGTGGAAATGCAGGCCGGTGGTCGGCTCGTCCAGGATGTAGACGGTCTTGCCGGTGGCCCGGCGCGACAGCTCCTTGGCCAGCTTGACCCGCTGCGCCTCGCCGCCCGACAGGGTGGTCGCGGCCTGGCCGATCTTGACGTAGTCGAGGCCGACCCGGTGCAGCGTCTCCATCTTGTCGCGGATCGAGGGCACGGCGCGGAAGAACTCCGCCCCTTCCTCGACCGTCATGTCCAGCACCTCGGCGATCGACTTGTCGCGGTACAGCACCTCCAGCGTCTCACGGTTGTAGCGATGGCCCTTGCAGACGTCGCATTGGACGTAGACGTCGGGCAGGAAGTGCATCTCGATCTTGATCACGCCGTCGCCCTGGCAGGCCTCGCAGCGGCCGCCCTTGACGTTGAACGAGAAGCGGCCGGGGCCGTAGCCGCGGGCCTTCGCCTCCGGCAGCCCGGCGAACCAGTCACGGATCGGCGTGAAGGCGCCGGTGTAGGTGGCCGGGTTCGACCGCGGCGTGCGGCCGATCGGCGATTGGTCGATGTCGATGATCTTGTCGAGGAACTGGACGCCCTCGATCGTGTCATGCGGTCCCGGGTGCTCATGCGCGCCCATCAGCTGCCGGGCCAGCGCCTTGTACAGGGTCTCGATCACCAGGGTCGACTTGCCGCCGCCGGACACGCCGGTGATGCAGGTGAAGGTGCCCAGCGGCACCTCCATGGTGACATTTTTGAGGTTGTTGCCGCGGGCGCCGACCACCTTCAGCACCTGACCCTTGTGGCCGGGGCGGCGAGTCACCGGCACCTCGATCCGCTTGGCGCCGGTCAGGTACTGGGCGGTGATGCTGTCGGGCGTCCGCAACACCTCCTCGGGCGTGCCATGCGCCACCACCACGCCGCCATGCACGCCGGCGCCCGGGC
Source organism: Inquilinus sp. CA228 (assembly GCF_052078665.1). Classification (NCBI taxonomy): domain Bacteria; kingdom Pseudomonadati; phylum Pseudomonadota; class Alphaproteobacteria; order Rhodospirillales; family Rhodospirillaceae; genus Inquilinus; species Inquilinus sp. CA228. The sequence continues at coordinate 22,645 of NZ_JBQJIK010000003.1, forward strand.
CCATGTCGACCAGATAGTCGGCGGCGCGGATCGCGTCCTCGTCATGCTCGACCACCAGCACGGTGTTGCCGAGGTCGCGCAGCCGCTTCAGCGTGCCCAGCAGCCGCTCGTTGTCGCGCTGGTGCAGCCCGATCGACGGCTCGTCGAGGACGTACAGCACGCCGGTCAGGCCGGAGCCGATCTGCGAGGCCAGGCGGATGCGCTGGCTCTCGCCGCCCGACAGCGAGCCCGAGCCGCGCGCGAGGGTGAGATAGGTCAGGCCGACGGCGCTGAGGAAGGTCAGCCGCTCGTTGATCTCCTTCAGGATGCGGTAGGCGATCTCCTGGTCCTTGACCGACAGCTTGGCGTTCAGCGCCGCGAACCACTGCCCGGCCTCGGCGATCGACTTTTCCGCCACCTGGCTGACATGCAGCCCGTCGATCTTCACTGCCAGCGCCTCGGGCTTGAGGCGGGCGCCGCCGCAGGTCTCGCAGGGCCGGGTGCCCTGGTACTTGCCCAGCTCCTCCCGGGTCCAGGCGCTGTCGGTCTCGCGGAACCGGCGCTCCATGTTCGGGATCAGCCCTTCGAACGGCTTCTCGGTCTTGTAGGTGCGCAGCCCGTCATCGTAGCGGAAGGTGATCGAGTCCTTGCCGGAGCCGTACAGGATCGCATTGCGCACCTGCTCCGGCAGGTCGCGCCAGGGCGTGGTGGTGCTGACGCCGTAATGGGCGGCGATCGCCTCCAGCGTCTGGTGATAGTATTTCGAGGACGAGCCCTCCCACGGCGCCACCGCGCCCTTGGCCAGGGTCCGGCTCTCGTCCGGCACCACCAGCTCCGGGTCGAACACCAGCTTGGCGCCCAGCCCGTCGCAGGCCGGGCAGGCGCCATGCGGGCTGTTGAAGGAGAACAGCCGCGGCTCGATCTCCGGGATGGTGAAGCCGGAGACCGGGCAGGCGAATTTCGACGAGAACAGCGTGCGGTCGCCGCTGTCGGCGTTCTCGGCGATGGCCAGGCCCTCGGCCAGGCCCAGCGCGGTCTCGATCGAATCGGCCAGGCGGTTGCCCAGGTCGTCGCGCACCACCAGCCGATCGACCACCACCTCGATGTCGTGCTTCAGCTTCTTGTTCAGCGCCGGCACGTCCTCGATCTCGTAGAGGGTGCCGTCGACCTTGACGCGCTGGAAGCCGCGGGCCCGCAGCTCCTGCAGCTCCTTGCGGTACTCGCCCTTGCGGCCGCGCACGATCGGGGCCAGCAGGTACAGGCGGGTGCCGTCGCCCATCGCCATCACCCGGTCGACCATCTGGCTGACCGTCTGGCTCTCGATCGGCAGGCCGGTGGCCGGGGAGTAGGGCACGCCGATGCGGGCGAACAGCAGCCGCATATAGTCGTAGATCTCGGTCACCGTGCCGACGGTCGACCGCGGGTTGCGGCTGGTCGTCTTCTGCTCGATCGAGATCGCCGGCGACAGGCCCTCGATCGAATCGACGTCCGGCTTCTGCATCAGCTCGAGGAACTGGCGGGCATAGGCCGACAGGCTCTCGACATAGCGGCGCTGGCCTTCGGCATAGATGGTGTCGAAGGCGAGGGAGGATTTGCCCGAGCCGCTGAGGCCGGTGATCACGATCAGCTGGTCGCGCGGCAGATCGACGTCGACATTCTTCAGATTGTGCTCGCGCGCGCCGCGGACGCTGATGAACTTGTGCATCGCCAGGATCACTCATGCGGGAAAGGCGTCCCCGGATTCCGGGCACACCGATGTGCAATATGGGGCGGGCGAAGCCCGAAAGCGACTCCGGCCCGGCTGTCGGATCGCTGCAGGGCCTGCGCCGCGTTCCGGCCCACAGCGAGTCCGATGTCGGGACTCGAACATATCGGGAACGTTGCGGTCAAGCGGAAAGCAAGATAGGATGCCCGTCCAAAGCCTTCCAGGGGCGAAACCCCAAGGCCTTCGGTGCGAGATTTCATGATCCATCGGGTTGGCTTGGTCGCGCTTCTGCTGCTGCTGTCGTGGGCCGGCGATTCGATGGCCGCGACGCTCGACTGCGGCGACGCCGGCAAGCGGCTGTGGAGCCGCAGCGACCCCCAGGTCAATCTCAGCCACATCTTCTGCGGCGAGATCGGGCGCAACGGCGACCCCAAGGGGTTCCACTCCCGCGCCGCCGGCCTGCCGACCGGCGCGGTCGACCGGGTGGAGGAGACCGCCCATCGCGGCAACGAGGTCTATGACGCGGCCGTGATCTTCAGCAACGGTCGGCGCAAGCGGTCGACCTTCTATCCCGACGACTGCTCGGCCGAGGCGATCCTGCGCTCGGTGCTCTACGCCTGGCGCAACCAGACCGGCGAGCATCCGGCCTGGGGCGTGCTCGGCCCCTCTGCGCCGGACGGCGGCAGCCAGGGGGACGGCTATTGCCGCGATGACCGCGGCCGGCCCTTCGAGATCCGCATCGGCACGATCCAGCGTCGCGGCCAGGATGCGGTCAACACCGCGTTCCCGAACTGAGAGGCCGCGATGAAGGGGAAGCAGAGCATGATCGAGGTCACCCGCGACGCCGAGGGGCGGCCCCGCGTCGTGCCCGGCACCGCGGCGCCGATCCTGGCCGACTTCCTCGAGACCGATCTGCGCGGCGATACGGCCTGGGCCGCCAGGGTGGCGGAGCGCCTGGGCGAGGCCGGGGAGGGGGGAGAGCCGATCACCGGTAACCTCTATGCGCTGGAGATCCGCGGTGCCCAGTCGGTGCTGCGCAACATCCACGACGCCAAGGTGCCGGCGCTGGTGCTGCCGACAAGGGATCTGGCGGCGGCGGTCGGCGCCTGGCTGGCGGCTTTGCGCAAGCCCGGCCGCGCGGCTCGGTCGCGGCGGAAGGAATGAGCCTGGCGGGGGCTCAAACGTGATTGGAATCAGGGGACCATCCGTCTAGGGTCCGCCGCTAACACGTATGGAGTGAGGTCTGGATCATGGCTGGCAGCGTCAACAAGGTCATTCTCATCGGCAATCTCGGCCGCGATCCGGAAATCCGGGCTTTCCAGAATGGCGGGCGCGTGGCGAATTTCTCGGTCGCGACGTCGGAGAACTGGAAGGACCGCACCACCGGCGAGCGCAAGGAGCGCACCGAATGGCACCGCGTCGCGGTGTTCAACGACGCGCTGGTCGGGGTGATCGAGCGATTCCTGAAGAAGGGCTCGAAAGTCTATATCGAAGGCCAGCTCGAGACCCGGAAATTCAACGACCAGAGCGGCGCTGAGCGCACCATCACCGAGGTGGTGCTGCGTCCGTTCCGCGGCGAGCTAACCATGCTCGACGGCCGTGAGGGCGGTGGCGGCGGCGGTGGCGGCGGCGGAGGCGGCGGTTTCGAGGACGAAGGCGGCGCGGGCGGCGGCTATGGTGGCGGTGGTGGCGGCGGCCGGTCCTCGGGCGGCGGTTCGCCCGGCGGGGGCTCCTCCGGCGGCGGCTCCTCCGGCGGCGGCTCCTCGGGCGGCGGCCGCGGCCCGATGGCGGATGATCTCGACGACGAGATCCCGTTCTGACGCCAGCGGCGATGGACGACCGCGGGATGCGGGGCCGGGCGCCGCGCATCCTGCTGATCAATCCCAACACCAACCGCGCCACCACCGCGATGATGGTTGCGCTCGCCCAGGCCGAGGCCGGCGATGCGATGATCGTCGAGGGCGCGACGGCTGCGTCCGGCGTGCCGATGATCCTCGACGAGGCCGCGCTTGCCGCCTCGGCGGAGCAGGTCGTCGCGATCGGAGCCGGGGCTGCCGCAATGGCGGGGATGATCGTGGCGGCGTTCGGCGATCCCGGGCTGGAGATGCTGCGCGGCAGCGTGGCGGTTCCGGTGGTCGGGCTCTGCGAGGCAGGGATGCTGGAGGCCGCGGCCGGCGGGCGCCGCTTCGGCGTCGCGACCACGACCCCGGCACTTGCCGCCGCGATCGATGCCAAGGCCCGGGCCCTGGGGCTCGGCCCGCTCTACACCGGCATCCGCGTGACGCCCGGCGACCCGACCGCGCTGGTCGGCGACCCGGAACGGCTGGAGCGGGCGCTGGCCGATGCGGTGGCCCTGGCGATCGAGCGGGACGAGGCCGAGGCGGTGGTGATCGGCGGCGGTCCGCTCGGCCGCGCCGCCAGCGCCCTGGAAAGACGGTTCGCGGTCCCGGTCATCGGCCCGGTTCCCGCCGCCATTCGCCGTCTGGCCCGGCTGCTGCAGGAGCGGTGACGCCGCTCAGGCGGTGAGCCGCACGCAGCGGGCCCAATGTCCCGGTGCCAGGTCGACCGGCGCGGGCTCCGCGGCGGCGCAGGTGTCGGCGAAGCGCTGGCAGCGCGGCCCGAAGGCGCAGCCCGGCGGCGGGGCGCTGAGGTCCGGCGGCGCACCCGGGATCGCGTCCAGTCGGCCGCCCTTCGCCAAAGCATGACTGGTTCGGGTGGCCAGCAGGCCTCGGGTGTAGGGGTGCGCCGCCTCGCGGATCACCGCGGCGCAGGGCCCGGTCTCGACGATACGGCCGGCATACATCACCGCGATCCGGTCGGCGACCTCGACCGCCACGCCGATGTCGTGCGTCACGAAGATGATGGCGAGGCCGAATTCGCGCTGTAGCTCGCGCAACAGCAGCAGCACCTGGATCTGCACGGTGGCGTCGAGCGCGGTGGTCGGCTCGTCGGCCAGCAGCACCTTGGGCCGGCAGGCGAGGGCCAGCGCGATCATGGCGCGCTGGCGCATGCCGCCCGACATCTCGTGCGGATAGTTGTCCAGCCGCCGCTCCGGCGACGGGATGCGCACGCGCTCGAACAGCGCCAGCGCCCGGCGCCGGCCTTCGGCGCGGGAGACGCGCTCGTGCCGGACCACCGCCTCGGCGATCTGGTCGCCGATCCGGTACACCGGGTCGAAGGCGAGGCCCGGGTCCTGGAACACCATGGAGGCGATGCGGCCGCGATAGGCGGACAGCTCGGCCGCCGACAGGCCGAGGACATCCCGCCCGTCCACCGTGACCGTGCCGCCGATCCGCGCGGTCTTCGGGTGCAGGCGCAGCAGCGTCCGCAGGGTGACGCTCTTGCCCGAGCCGGATTCGCCGAGCAGGGCGACGGTCTCGCCCGGGACCAGGCTGAGGTCGACCCCGGCGACCGCCCGCACCTTTCCGCCGGCGGCGGCGAAGTCCACGGTCAGGTTCTTCACGTCGACGATGGGTGCTGCGGTCATGCGGCGGCGCTTTGCGGATGGCCGGAGGCCGGATCGGCGAGGTGGCAGGCCGCCCGATGCGCGCCGCCGACGGCGTGCAACGCCGGCTCGATCCGGGAGCAGGGGGCGGCGGCGGCGCGGCAGCGTGGGTGGAAGCGGCAGCCGGGCGGCGGATCGATCGGGTTCGGCGGGTCGCCGGACAGCGGCGCCTCCTCGGTGCGCCGGTCCGGGTCCATCGACGGCATCGAGGCCAGCAGCGCCTCGGTATAGGGATGGCGCGGGGTCTCGAAGATCGACTCCGCCGCGCCGACCTCGGCGACCTTGCCGAGATACATCACCATCACCCGGTCGCAGATCAGGCGCACCGTGTGCAGGTCGTGCGAGATGAACATGTAGGTCAGGCCGAACTCGTCCTTCAGGTCGAGCAGCAGGTTCAGCACCTGCGCCTCGACCGATTTGTCGAGCGCCGACACCGCCTCGTCGAGGATCAGCAGGCGGGGGCTCAGCGCCAGCGCCCGGGCGATGTTGACGCGCTGGCGCTGGCCGCCGGACAGCTCGTGCGGATAGCGCCCGGCGAAGCGGATCGGGTCGATCCCGACCCGGTGCAGAAGATCCTGGGCCTGGGCGCGGGCCGCCCGGGCGCCGAGGCCCTGGATCCGCGGGCCGAAGGCGATGGTGTCGAGCGCCGTCAGCCGCGGGTTGAGCGAGGCGTAGCTGTCCTGGAACACCATCTGGGCCTGCCGGCGGAAGGCGGCGAGCCCCAGCGCCGCCGACCCGACCTCCTCGCCGTCGAACAGGATGGCGCCGGCATCCGGGCGGATGATCCGCATGATCAGCCGCGCCGTGGTCGACTTGCCGCAGCCCGACTCCCCGACGATGCCCAGCGTCTCGCCCTTGGCGATGTCGAAATCGACGCCGTCGACCGCGCGCACGATGGCGCCGCCCTTGCTCAGAAATCCTGCTTTTTGGCCGAAATGCTTCACCAGGCCGCGCACGGACAGCAGCGGCGTCCCCGGCCCGCCACGGTCGCGCGGATCCGGGGCGCTCACGACTTCACCTCCATGGCCGTGCGCAGCCCGTCGGAGAACAGGTTGAAGGAGATCGAGGTGAGAAAGATCATCGCGCCCGGCAAGGCCGCGACCAGCGGCTGGGAATAGATCGCCGTGCGCAGGGTGTTCAGCATCAGGCCCCATTCCGGCTCCGGCGGCTTGACCCCGAGGCCGAGGAAGGACAGCCCCGAGGACAGGATCATCGACACGCTGATCAGGCTGGTGGCGTAGATGAAGATCGGCCCCAGCACGTTGCCGAGCACATGGACCCGGATGATGGTGACTGGGCCGGTGCCGGACAGGCGGGCGGCCTCGACATAGTCGCGGCTGCGGATCTGGGTGGTGACGCTCTCCGCCACCCGGGCGATCTGCGGCACGAACACCACGGTCAGCGACACGATCGCGTTCAGGATGCCGGCGCCGAGCGCGCCCGACAGCGCGATCGCCAGCAGCACCGACGGGAAGGCGAAGAACACGTCGATGACGCGCATCACCAGCGTGTTGATCCGGCCGCCGACATAGCCGGCGGCGATGCCGATGCCGGACCCCAGGACGAAGGCGAACAGCACCGGCGTCACCCCCAGGAACAGCGACAGCCGGCCGCCATAGATCAGCCGGGTCAGCATGTCGCGGCCGAGCTCGTCCGACCCCAGCGGGTAGCCGGGGAAGCCGATCGGCTTCAGCCGGCGGGCCATGGTGCCCTTGATCGGATCGGCCGGGGCGATCCAGGGCGCCAGCACCGCCGCCAGGACGATCGCGACGATCACGGCGAGGGCGATCACGGCGACCGGGTCGCGCATCAGCCGCCGCCCGACATTCGCCCAGTAGCCGCGCCGCGCGGGGCTCCGGGGCATGGCTTCGGCGATCGCCGTCATCGGTCAGCCCCGCTGGATGCGCGGGTCGAGCGCGGTCTGCAGCACATCGACCAGGAGGTTGAGGAACACGAAGATCAGGGCCAGCACCAGGATGGTGCCCTGCAGCAGCGGCAGGTCGCGCTGGAAGATCGCGGCGTTGAGCAGGAAGCCGGTGCCCGGCCAGGCGAACACCGTCTCGATCAGGATCGAGCCGCCGAGCAGATAGCCGAGCTGCAGCCCCATCACCGCCAGGGCGGTCGGCGCGGCGTTGCGCACCACATGGGCCAGCACGCTGCGCTCGCCCAGGCCCTTGGCGCGCAACGCCTGGACGAACTCCTGGTTGAGGATGTCGCCGACCATCGCCCGCACCGTGCGGGCGATGATGCCCATCGGGATCACCGACATGGTGACGGCCGGCAGGATCAGGTAGCGGAGATGGTCGAGGTCGGGCCACCAGTTGCCGGAGCCGTCCGGCCCGGCGCCGGTCGGCGGCAGCCAGCCGAGCGTGGCCGAGAACACGATCACCAGCACGATGCCGAGCCAGTAGTGCGGCACGCTGACCCCGAAGACGGAGAGGGCGGAGGCGGCCTTGTCCAGCGCGCTGCCGCGGAAATAGCCTGCGACGAAGCCGAAGAAGGTGCCGAAGGTGAAGCCGATCAGGGTGGCGGCGGCGGCGAGGATCAGGGAATTTCCCACTGCCCGCCCGACCTCCGACGCCACCGGCCGGCCGGTCGCGATCGATCGGCCGAGATCGCCCTGCGCCACCTTCCACAGCCACAGCCCGTACTGCACCGGCAGCGGCCGGTCGAAGCCGTAGGCGGCCCGCATCTCGGCCTGCTGATCGGCGGTCGCATCGATCGGCATCACCGCGGTCAGCGGATCGCCCGGCGCCAGATGGACGAGCAGGAAGCACACCAGGCTGACGCCGAGCGCCACCGGCAGGACGTACAGCAGCCGTCGCAGGACGTAGAGGAGCATCGCTCGGTCCCCGTCGGCGTCAGGGTTCCATGGTGATCGGCGAGAAGTCCTGGAACCAGTTCTGGGCCTGGACGAAGCCCTTCACCTTGCTGCTCATGGCCCGGGCGTTGACGTCATGCGCCACCATCAGGAACAGGGCGTCGTTCACGTATTTCTCGTGGATCTTCTGCAGCACCTTGGCCTGTTCGGCCGGATCGAAGGTCTGGCGCACCTGGTCGAACAGCGCGTCCATCTCCGGGTCGCAATAGGCGCCCCAGTTGGTGCCGGCCGGCGCCACCAGGTTGCACTGCAGGTGCCGGATGAAGCCGGTGAAGGGATCCTGGATGAAATAGGAGTAGTTCATGCCGGTGGCGCCGCGGGCGCTCGGGTCCTTGGCGCCGGCCCGCCAGATGTTAATCAGTTGGTTCCACTCCACCACCTCGAACTCGACCTGGATGCCGATCTCCGCCAGGTTCTGCTGGATGAACTCGTTCATCGGCAGCGGCTGCATCTGGCCCGAGCCGGAGGAGGAGATCAGGATCTTGGTCGCGAGCGGATGGTCCGGGCCGTAGCCGGCTTCGGCCATCAGCGCCTTGGCCGCCTCGGGGTCGTATTTCAGCTCGAAGCTGGGATGGCCGAACCAGGGATGGCCCGGCGGCAGGAAGCCCTGGGCCGGGATCATCAGGCCGGACAGCATCTCCGTCATGCCGTCGCGGTCGATCGCCAGGTTGGCGGCCTTGCGGATGCGGATGTCGTTCCAGGGCGAGCCCTCGACCCGCGACAGATGCCAGGTCCAGTTGTGCGGATAGGCGTTGGTGACGATCTGGAAGCCGGCGCCCTTGAGCGATTCCACCGCGTCCGGCGCCGGCGCCTCGATCCAGTCGACCTGGCCGGAGCGCAGGGCCGCGATCCGGGCATTGGCTTCGGGCAGGGGCAGCAGCACCAGCTTATCGAGCTTCGGCACCCGGGCCTCGTCCCAATAGTCGGGGTTCGGCACCAGCTCGGCCCGCTCCCGCGGCATGAAGGCGGTGAGCTTCCACGGGCCGGTGCCGGACGGGGTCTTGGCGAAGGCCTCCCAGCTGCGCCCGACCTTCTCCCACTGGGCGGGCGAGGACATCATGATCCAGGCCAGCTGATAGGGCAGGGTGGCGTCCGGCACCTTGGTGACGATCTCGACGGTCTGGGGATCGACCACGCGGTAGGACGCGACTGACGGGATGCGCGACTTGCCCTGCGCCGCCTGGCGCTGGTCGTATTGCGGGCTGTCGGTCTTAAGCAGCTTGTCGAGGTTCCACACCACCGAATCGGCGGTGAAGTCGGAGCTATCTTGGAACTTGACGCCCTGCCGCAGCTTGAACAGCCACTTGGTCTTGGTCGGATCGCCGGGGTCCAGGCCCCAGGACGTGGCGAGGCCGGGAGTCAATTCCGATGGCCCGGTTGCGCTCGACAGGTCCCAGTTGATCAGCGCGTCATAGACCGTATAGCCCATGAAGCGCATGCCCTCGCCGCCGTTGTCCGTCTGTCCCGTGGTCAGCGGGATGTCGGACGCGGTCATGCCGATGCGCAGGGTGCCTTGCGCCTGGGCGCCGCCGCAGGCCGTGACGGCGAGCATGGCCGCCACGGCCGCCTTGAGGGTGAAATTTCGCATGTCGCTGCCGGCTCCCGATTGTCGTCGGGCAGCGCACACGCAAGCTGCGGGCCAGACTCGCCGACGGGCTGTCGGCGCCGGCGATGCCGGTCCGATCTGCCCGGATTGGATGCAATCAGCGGGTCAGATTGGATACATTCTATGCGGGGCGGTTACCCGAGCGCCTCCAGCGGCTCCCGCCGCATATTGTCCGGCGGAGTGCGGCGCCCCCCGGGCTGGGCGGCCCAGGACGCGGCGTTGGCGATCACCTTCTGCACCTCGGCGTTGTGATAGCTCGGGAAGGTCTCGTGCCCCGGGCGGAAGTAGAAGATCCGGCCGTAGCCGCGGCGGTAGCTCAGGCCGCTGCGGAACACCTCGCCGCCCTTGAACCAGCTGACGAAGACCAGCTCGTCCGGCTCCGGCACGTCGAAGAACTCGCCATACATCTCCTCCTGCGGGATCTCGATGCAGCGGTCGAGCCCGGCCGCGATCGGATGCGCCGGGGCGGTGACCCAGATCCGCTCGGTCTCGCCCGCCTTGCCGTGCACCCGCCAGTTGACGCTGCAGCTGGTGCCCATCAGCCGGCGGAAGATCTTCGAGTAGTGGCCGGAATGCAGCACGATCAGGCCCAGCCCGCCCATGACGTGGCGGCGCACCCGCTCGACCACGGCGTCCGACACCTCCTCATGCGCCTTGTGGCCCCACCACAGCAGCACGTCGGTGCCGTTCAGCACCTCGTCGGTCAGCCCGTGCTCGGGCTGGTCCAGCGTCGCGGTCGCGACCGGGAAGCCGCGCTGGCGCAGCGGGTCGGCGATCGCCTCGTGGATGCCGTCGGGATAGATCGCCGAGACCTCGGGGTTCTGCAGCTCGTGCCGGTACTCGTTCCAGACCAGCAGGCGGGGAAGGGCCATGTCGCTTGTCTCCGGGATTGCGCGGTCAGGGCAGGATTTCGGACAGCGACACCCATGTGCCGTCCTGGGCGCCCGACCGCATGCAGGCGAAGCTGGTGGCGAGGGAGTGGATGTTGTCCTCGCCCGAGGTGAAGTAGCGCGGCGGCTTGCCGCGCACAGCGGCGGCGAAGGCGTTCAGCGTGCCGGCCCGGTCGATCAGCGCCAGCGGCTTCATCGGCAGGTCCTTGGTCGACCCGTCCGGCTTGCGCAGCACCACCTTGTCGGCGATGTCGCCGCCCATGCCGCGGGCCTGCCACACCAGTTCGCCCTCCTCGCATTCGACCGACCATTCGCCGGTCCAGGTGGTCGGCGTGCCGCGCGACACCCAGGAGCCGTTATAGGACACCATCAGCCCGCTCTCGAGCGCCAGCAGCGCATGCGCCGCGGCGTGGTCCTTGAACGGGCTGTCCGGTGTGTTCCAGCTGCGGCAGGCGACCCGCTGCACATTCTCGCCGAAGATCATGCGCATCAGGTCGAAATGGTGGATCGCCATGTCCAGCAGCAGTGGGCCCGGGATGTCGTGGTAGCGGTGCCCGGTCACCTTCCAGTTCTGCCGGAAGTCGATCAGCGCCGACAGCGGCCGGCCATAGGTGCCGTCGCGCACCAGGTCGGCCACCGTCTGCACCGCTGCCATGTAACGGTAGTTCTGGCTGACCATCAGCAGCCGGTCGACCCGCTTGGCCAGGGCGATCAGCTCCTGCGCCTCCTCCAGCGTCGAGGTGAAGGGCTTCTCGACCAGCACATGCTTGCCGGCCTTGAGCGCCGCCTCGCTGACGCTCTTGTGCCCGGCGGTCGGCAGCACCGCCAGCACCGCCTCGGCCTTGACGGCGGCGATGGCGGCGTCGAGGCTGGGGAAGCACTTGTCCTCGGCCAGGCCGAGCGTCTCCTGGGCCCGCTTCAGCACCTCCGGACTGGCGTCGACGAAGCCGACGACGTCGACCGCCTTGACCTGCGGCAGGATGGTGTGGGCCCAGTTCATGCCCCAGCCGCCCAGGCCGACCTGGATGACCTTGACCGACATTCCGTTTCCCTCTTGCTTCCGTTATCGCGTGATGCTCACCAGCGGCCGCCGCGGCTTATCCGGTTCAGCTCTTTCTGCAACTGAGCCAGGTTGGTCGCGGCGTCGCCGTTCTTCGACAGGGTGCTGTGGACCGCGTTCCAGAACAGCGTGGAGACCTCGTTGTAATGCTCGCCGGTCACCGCCGAGGGGCGGGCCACCGCGCCGTCGAGCAGGGTCCGGGTCAGCTTGAAGAAGGGGCGCGCCTGCTGGATCTCGGGGTCGTCATAGAGCGCCATGATGGTCGGCGCCAGCCCGGCCTTCAGCGCCCGGCGCTTCTGCTCGTCGCGGCCGGTCAGATAGAGGGCGAGGTCGGCCGCCTCTTTCGGATGGGCCGAATACTTCGACACCGCCACCTGCCAGCCGCCGAGGGTGGCGGCGTTGCGTGCGCCCTCGCCGTCGCCCTTCGGCAGCGGGGCGGCGCCGACCTTGCCCTTGATCGGGCTGTCAGCGGCCTCGGCCAGGCCGTAGGCGTAGGGCCAGTTGCGCATGAAGGCGGCGTTGCCGGACTGGAACACGCCGCGCGCATCCTCCTCGATATAGTTCAGCACGCCGTCCGGAGTGATGGTGCCGACCCAGGAGGCGGCGAGGTCCAGCGCTTTGGCCGCCTGCGGGTTGTTGACCGTGATCTTGCCGTCCGGCCCGACGATCGACCCGCCGCCGAAGCTGGCGATCCATTCGAGGGCATTGCAGGTCAGCCCCTCATAAGCCCGGCCCTGGAAGACGAAGCCGAAGAAGCGGTCGTTGCCGTCCTTGCGCTCGCCCTCCTGGATCGCCTTCGCGGTCTCGGTCAGCTCGGCCCAGGTTGCCGGAACCTTGAGCTTGTACTTGTCCAGCAGATCCTGGCGGTAGTACAGCAGCCCGGCATCCGTGTACCAGGGCAGGGCCAGCAACTGGCCGTCGCGGGTCAGGCCCTGGATGATGTTCGGGAAGTGCTGGTCGATCGTGGCCTGGTCGACATAGGGCTTCAGGTCGATGAAGTGGCTGCCCAGGATGCCGGGCCAGATCACGTCGACGCGGAACACGTCGATGTCGCCGGATTTCGAGGTCAGAAACTGCTGATACAGGCCCAGCTGCTCCGAGGTCGATTGCGGCGCGGCGACGATCCGGACCGTGTTCCCGGTCTTCTCGGCCCAGGCCCGCGCGGCCTCGTTGCAGAGATGGCCGTTGGGGCCGGTGTCGCAGGTGACCGCGATCTCGACGCCAAAGGCGGCGGGCGATGCGGCCAGGGTGAGGGCAAGAGCGGCCAGAGCGGTCAGGTGCTTCCCGGACATGGTTCCTCCTGTGGTCTCGACGAACGGATTCTGCTGTCCGCTGCAATCGTTTGCAGATTAGTGGGACAGCAGCGTTTGGCAACCGGCAATCGACGCCACGGATCGGCATCCGCCGAACCTCCGCCTGCCGGAGCAGGGATGCGGTCGGGTCCGCTCCAGAGGGCTTAAGGAGTACTTAAGGTTCCGGCAGGGGGCATAATCCGCCCCGGTCTTCCACAACCAGTGGTCGTGGCCTCCATGACACGGCTGGACGTTTTCTCGATGCGAGCTTAGACAAAAAAATGGACATAAATAAATATTCCATATATTTCGATATAGTTTGCAACTCTCGGTCGGGCTTCTAGGAATACACTCCGACGCAGCTTAGGTCCATTCTCATGCATAATAGGGTATGCAGGTTTTTCTGCTTTCCGATTTCTAGTAAGAGCGGTTGCTGTTTTTACGAAGCCTAATAAAGCTTGTGTCGTTGCCTAGTTTGTGCTACATAGTCGGCTATTACTGCTAGTTTAGCTAATCTTTTAGGGAATGCAGGGAATGAACAAATATTCTGGAATCCTGAGGCACTAGGCGAGTAGGTTTGGCAATGCCGCTCGCCAAGCAGGCCGTATGGTTTTGATATGTACATTGAAGCCCCCCACCGATGAACACGAATGCGCTGACACGAGCTTATCTGGTCCTCGGGGGGCTGGGGGCGGTCTCGCTGATTGCTTACGGCGTCTACAAGAGTTCCGTGCCGGTGGGGACGGTCAATGCGTCGACGCCGGCGGCTCAGCCTGCGCCCGCCGATGTGAGGGTGTTCGGCGTCATGACGGCCGCCCGGTTCATCGCGCGCGGGCAGGCGATCACCCGCGAGGACGTGGTCACCACCTCGATCGCCGGCGCGGTGCCGCGCGGGGCGCGGACGGCGATCAGCGACGTGGTCGGCAAGGTGGCGACGGCCGACATCATGCCGCAGCAGCTGCTGCTCGATTCCACGATCTCCGCCGATCCGGCCCAGGCGGGTCTCGCCGCGCTGATCCCTGCCGGCTATCGTGCGATCAGCATCCTGACCAATGACGAGATCGCGGTCGGCAAGTTCGTCCGGCCGGGCGACAAGGTCGACATCCAGCTGGTGCTGCCGGACGACGTTCTGAGCAAGCAGGGCGCGCCGGGGCGGCCGGAAACCGACCTCAGCGAGGCGCGCACGGTTCTCCAAGACGTGCTCGTGCTCACCGTCGGCGCCACCCTCGGCGATCCGACGCTGACCGAGGAAGCCGCCGAGCAGGCCGCGGGCGCCGCCGGGCGCCGCAGCGAGCCGTCGCGGACCATCAGCCTGGCGATGACGCCGGACCAGATCGCCAAATTCGCCCTGGCCCGCAGCCTGGGCTCCTTCTACCTGTCCCTGCGCGGCAGTGACGATCTGCAGCTGATCGACGACAACACCGCCAAGCTCTCCGACATCCGCGGTCCTGCCCCGCCGCCGTCCGCCCCGACGCCGTCACAGCGGCCGATCGAGCTGATCGTCGGCGACCGCACCCAGCTGATCTATCCGAAGTCGTCCGGAGAGCCGCGATGAGAGTTGTCGTCCGCATGCTGTGCGTCGCGGTCCTTGTCTTCGTCTCTCAGATCGCGGGGGCGGCGGAACTGCGGCTCGGCGTCGGGGCCCAGCGCGTGCTCAACCTCCCCGCGCCGATCACCCGCATCGTCGTCGGCCAGGGCGGCATCATCGATGCGACCGCGCTGAACGAGGACCAGTTGCAGATCACCGGGCTGCAGTCGGGCCAGACCACGCTGGCCGTCTTCACCGCCCAGTCGGACCAGGGGATCTCCTACGACGTCACCGTCGGCGGCGCTCCGGCGGTCGCGCTGCCGACCATCCCCGACCGCGGCGATCCGGCCCGCCAGATCCGCGGCCAGCCGGGGCTGCAGGGCGTGCGGGTGAACCGCGACGGCGACACGCTGGTGCTGTCCGGCACGGTGCCGGATCTCGACGCCCATGCCCGAGCCTCCAGCATCGCCCGCGCCTATGGCGGCGGCAACGTCGTCGACCTGACCCGGGTCACCGGCAACCAGATGGTCGCGGTGGACATCCAGTTCGCGGCGGTGTCGTCGACCACGCTGCGCGCCCTCGGCTTCAACTTCGCGGCGCTCGGCGGCAGCGACTTCCAGGGCGCGATCGTAGGCCCCAACACGCTGCAGAGCTTCGAGTTCAACCCCCGGCTGTCACTCGAAGCCTCCGTCCCCCTGGCCAGCGCCTTCAACCTGTTCCTCGGCGACCCCCGCAACGGCATCTTCGGCATCCTCAGCGCCCTGTCGCAGGCCGGACTGACCCAGCTCCTCGCCCAGCCGACGCTGCTGGTCCGCTCTGGCGACCAGGCCGAGTTCCTGGCCGGCGGCGAGGTGCCGATTCCGGTGCCGCAGGGCGGGGCGTCGAACGGCACGGTGACGATCGAATACCACGAATACGGCGTGAAGCTGGAGATCGCGCCCGTGGTGATGTCGGACAAGCGCATCGTGCTCAAGGTCGCGCCGGAAGTCAGCGAGCTCGACTTCGCCAACGCGCTCGAGTTCCAGGGTTTCAGCGTGCCGGCCTTCCGCCGCCGCTCGACCTCGACCACGGTCGAGCTCGGCAACGGGCAGAGCTTCGTGCTGGCCGGCCTGATGTACAGCAACAGCCAGATCAACGAGAGCAAGTTCCCGTGGCTCGGCGACATCCCGATCATCGGCGCCCTGTTCAAGAGCACCAACAACCAGCAGGAGCGGCAGGAGTTGATCATCGTCGCGACGCCGCGGCTGGTGACGCCGCTGTCGCCCGGCCAGATCCCGCCATTGCCGGGGGTGGACACGCGCAAATACAACCCGACGATCGGCGACATGATCCTGAACGTGGATCAGGTGCAGGACCATCTCGCGCCCTATGGGCTGATGCGGTGAGGCCGTAATGTTCCGGATCATCGCCGCCACCTCCGACACCACCCTCGCCGCCGGCCTGATCGCGGCCCTTGAAGGGACCGCCGCGATCATCCGCTCGGCGCCGGAGACGGCATCGTTGGCGGAGCTGTGCGGCAAGGCCAGGCCGGACCTGATCCTGCTCGACATCGATCCGGTCGAAGGCTTCGGCACCGCCTTGGCCGAGGCGGTGCGGGCCCTGGTCGGCGCCGATCCGGACGCGCCCGTCATCGTGCTCGGCGATGAGGGCGATGCCCGCTCGGTGCTGAGGGCGATCCGCGCCGGCGCCATGGATGTGGTCGATCGCAACAGCGATCGCGAGGCCCTGCGCGAGCAACTCGGCCGGTATCTTGCCGGCGCGCCGCGCGGCGATACGGGCGGCAGCGGTGCGCTGACCCTGGTGCTCAGCGGCCAGCCGGGCGGCGAGGGCCTGTTCGCGGTCAATCTTGCGGTGCTGCGGGCCAGGGCAGCGGGCGGAGCGCTGCTGGTCGACGGCGCGCTGCCGTCGAGCGAAGCGGGCGCCGCGCTCAACGTGCCGCTCAACTACACCATCCGCGACGCCATCCAGGACTTGTCGCGGCTGGATCGAACGCTGCTGTCCTCGGCGCTCGGCCACCACGTCGCGTCCGGGCTGCATGTGCTGCCTCTGGCCGTGGCGGGGGAGGAGGTGCACGACATGGCGCCCGACGCCATCGCCTCGATGCTGCTGGTGCTGCGGGCCTTGTTCGGCGAGGTGGTGCTGAATGCCGGCGGCATCCGCCATCCGGGCCTGCTTGACGAGTTCGTCCGCACGGCCGGGCGCATCTACCTCGTCGCGCCGCAGAAATTCACCGCGGTCAAGGCCTGCCGCGACCTCCTGGTCCAGATCGGGCCGAGCACCTTGGTGCTCGATCGCGTCACCCTGGTTGTCGAGGACCACATGCCGGGGATCGGCCTGACCGAGGAGCAGATGCGCGAGGCGCTCGGCGTGCGCCAGTCGGTGCGGCTGCCGGCCGCCCGCGTCGAGCTGACCAACGCGCTCAATGCCGGCCGTCCGCTGGTGCTGGAGCAGCCGCGCGCGCCCTACAGCCGGGCGCTGGAGAAGCTCGCGGCCGAAGGCGTGTCGGCCCCCACCAGCCCGGCCGCCCGGCCGGCGTCGCGCGGCATCGGCCTCTTCGGCCGGCTGCGGACATCGTGAGGGGATGGCGATGGCGGGTCTGATCAACAACGTTGGGGCGAGGGCGGCAGCGGATCCCGAACTGGCCGCCGCCGAGCTGCGGACCACCGACGGCTATCAGCGCACCAAATTCGCGATCTTCAACCTCGTGCTGGAGCAGCTGGAGGCGCTCGGCATTACCGCCGAGACCGCCAGCCGGCCAATGATCCGGGATGGCATCGAGCAGGCCATCACCCGCTTCGCCGCCAAGGAAGGGCTTGCCCTCAACGCCGCCGAGCGGTCGCTGCTGGCCACCGAGGTGCAGAACGAGGTGGTCGGTCTCGGCCCGCTCGAGCCGCTGTTGAAGGACCCGACGATCGACGACGTGATCGTCAACGGGCCGTTCCGAATCTATATCGAGCGCGCCGGTCAGCTCTCGGCGGTGCCTCTTCGGTTCCGCGACACCGCTCATCTGATGAACATCATTCAGCGGATCGTCAGCCCGATCGGCCGCCGGGTCGACGAGGCGACGCCCTATGTCGACGCCCGGCTACCGGACGGATCGCGGGTCAATGTCGTGATCCCGCCGATCGCGATCGACGGGCCGATGGTGTCGATCCGCAAGTTCCGCGTCCAGGCCATGGGCGGGCAGGACTATGTCCGGCTCGGGTCGATGAGCCAGGAGATGCTGAGCTTCCTCGCCGCCGCCGTGCGCTCTCGGCTCAACATCCTGATCTGCGGCGGCACCGGCTCGGGCAAGACCACGCTGCTCAACATGCTGAGCAGCTACATCGAGGAGAAGGAGCGGCTGATCACCATCGAGGACGCGGCCGAGCTGCAGCTGCGGCAGAGCCATGTGGTGCGGCTGGAGACGCGGCCGCCCAATCTCGACGGCAGCCGCGAGGTCACGGCCCGCGACCTGGTGCGCAACGCCCTGCGGATGCGGCCCGACCGCATCATCCTGGGCGAGGTGCGCGGCGCCGAGGCGGTCGAGATGCTGCAGGCGATGAGCACCGGACATGACGGCTCGATGGCGACGATGCATGCCAATACCAGCCGCGACGCCTTCGGCCGGCTGGAGATGCTGCTCGGCTTCGGCGGCCTTACCGGCGATCCGAAGACCCTCCGGCGCTACATCGCCAACAGCGTTCAGATCATGGTCCAGGTCAACCGCATGGCCAACGGCAAGCGCCGGGTCACTTCGGTGTCCGAGCTGACCGGCCTGGAAGGGGACAGCTACAGCCTCAACCAGCTCCTCACCTTCGTGGAGCAGCCGCCGCAGAGCGGACTGGGCGAGTTCCGGGTCCATTCCGCACGCCCGTTCTATGCCCACCGGCTGGTCGGGGCGCCCGATCTGCGGGCCGCCATGGGAGGCGCGCCATGACCGGCTTCGGCTTCCTCCTGCTCGGTGTCCTGGCCCTCCTGGTCATGGCCGGGGTGAGCCTGTTGGCCGGCAGGGCGCAGCGCCGTCGGCAGCAGCAAATGCAGGAGCGGCTGCAGGCATTGCGGGACAACATGCCGAAGGCAGCAGGCGTGGCGCGACCACAGACCACGGCGCTGCCCGGTCCGCAGTTTCTGCGTCTGTGGCTGACTCGGGCCGACATCGCTCCGACGCCTCGCTCATTGGGCGCCGCGGCGCTGGCGATCGTCTTGGTGGCACTGATCGTAAACTGGCTGGCAGGACCTTTGGCCGCTGCTCTGGCCGCAGTGACGCTTACTTTCGCCGGCATATACGGGCTGTGGCGCCTGGCGTGCCGCCGCCTGGACGCTTTCATCGAAGGGCTGCCCTTCTTCCTGGATGCGCTGCGTCAGCTGCTGGTGGTGGGGAATTCGATCCAGCAGGGGCTGCTCAAGGCTGCGGAGAACACATCCCCTGCGATGCAACGCTATCTGCAGCCGATGATCCGACGCGTCAACAACGGCGCGCCGATCCCGGAAAGCATCGAATGGTTGGCGCAGCGGCTGGAGCTTGCGGAGCTGTACATGCTGGCCGCGGCCGTCGAAACCAATTTCCGATATGGCGGCCGGATGTCCAATGTTCTGGCCAATCTGATCCAAATCCTGCGCGACCGGGCCCGGGTGGAGCGCGAGTTGAAGGCAGCCACCGCCGAAATCAGGTTCAGCGCCATTGTTCTTGGTCTGATGCCTCTGCTGACGGCGGCACTGATATTTCTGATTAAGCCAAGCTATGTCGCCTTCTTCATCGAAACGGAGCAAGGCCATCGGCTCGCGATCATCGCTGCTGGGTTGCAGTTGACCGGCATGGTCGTCATGCGCCGCATCATGCGGCTGGAGTTCTAGGCCATGCCGACCGTTGAGCTCATCATCATCATCGTCACGGTCTGTTCGAGCCTCGGCTGCCTGGTGCTCGGCCTGCGCGGCACGGTGACCGAGTTCCGGCTGAGGCGCCGTCTGGTCACGATTGCCGATCGATCGGCGGCGGCTGACGTCGGAAATATTGCCTGGCTCCTGCCCTTCGAACGGGTTCTGGTGGGCGGAGCCAAGGATCGAGAGGAAATCACGCAGGCGCTGCGGTCCGCTGGGCACTACGAAGCCGAGGCTGTGCTGGTGTTCGCAGGCTTGCGCTTCGCCGCTGCGGTTCTGGCCATGGTCGGCACCGGTATCGGACTGTGGTTGACGGGGCACTGGGGAGGCATGGCGCGGTTCCTTCCGCTGGCGGCGGGGGCCGTGACCTATGTCGGCGCCAAATTCGCATTGCAGTGGCGAGCGTCGGTTCGGCAGCGCCGGGTCGCGGCCGAACTGCCATTCGTGCTCGATCTGATGCTGCTGATGCTGGAGAGCGGCATCAGCCTGGACCAGTGCTTCCGCTCGATCGCCCAGATGAGCAACGGGGCGATTCCGCTGGTCCGGCAATCGATCCGTCTGCTGGTTGAAGATATCCAGCGCGGCATGCCGTACGACCAGGCCTTCGATCGTTGGGCGGATCGTCTGGGGGTGAATGGCGGGCGCGAACTGACGGCGATGTTCAATCAGACCATGTTCCATGGCACCGAACTCGGTCCCGCATTGCGCGAATTCGTCCGCGAGTTCGCCGACAAGCGTGTGTCGTCGGTGCGGGAGAGCATCGGTCGCAAGACCACGCAGATGACCGTGGTCATGATCCTTTTTCTCATGCCGGCCTTGTTCATCGTGCTCTGCAGCCCGGCCGTGGTGACGCTCTTCCGTGCTCTGTCGAAAGGCTCCTGAGGATGAAGGCGCCGCTTCGCCTGGTATCGCTTCTCCTGCTGCTGCCCTGGCTGTCCGCCTGCTCAAGCCTGTTCGGCGGCGACAGCGCGCCGCGTCGCGAGCCGTCCCCGGCCGACCAGTTGCCGCAGGCGGCGCCGCTCAATGCCGAGAATTCGCGCGATCTCTATCTCGGCATCGTCGACAAGCTGCGCCAGGGCGGCAAGTCGCGGGCCGCGCTGGCCTATCTCGACGACTACGACAACCGCCACCCGGGTGATCTCCGGGCGCAGGTGCTGCGGGCCGACGCGTTCCTCGACATCCAGGATTACGACCGGGCCGAGGCGATCTACCGCGAGCTCGTGAATGGCGATCAGGCGTCGGCGGCCTATGACGGGCTCGGCCGCGTTGCCGCCGGGCGCGGCGACTGGGCCAAGGCACGGGCGCAGTTCCATGAGGCGGTGCGGCGCGAGCCGATCAACGTCAAATACCTGAACGACCTCGGCTTCGCCGAGATGCGCATTGCCTCCTATGACGAAGCGTTGTTCACGCTGCGCCAGGCCAGCGAACTGGCGCCGACCAATGCCCAGGTCCGCAACAACCTGATTCTCTGCCTCGACGTCGCCGGCCAGGGCGACGCGGCGAAGGCCATGATCCGCCGGATCGCCGACGCCAAGGAGCGGCGGGCGGTCGAGCAGATGGTCGGGGCCGCCCGCACCCAGATCCGCACGCCGACCACCGCCGGTGCGAGCCCTTCGGCCGCCCCACGGCGCCTGGCGCAAGCCTCGGAGACCCAGCCATGATCCGACCGGCCCTGACGAAGGCCCGTCTGTCGATGCTATGCGCCGCCCTCCTGCTCCTTCCGGCCGCCACGGCCGGGGCGCAGCAGGCGCTGGTGCCGGCCCGGCCCGCCGCGCCCGACTGGTTCGAATCCAACCGCACCCTCCAGATCCTGCGGGCGCAGCAGCAGCCGACCTTGCGCCCGGGGGGCCAGGGAGGGCTCGCCGGCGCGGAAGCGGCGCAGATCTACCGCAACTACGTGCAGCAGATCGGCAGGCAGGTCCAGGGTGGCTCCGGCGCATCCGGCTATGGTTCGTCGGGCGGGTTCGGCGCCAACGGCACGTCCTCCGGCTACAGGCCGCCGCAATGAAACGAGCGCGCGGCATCGCGGCAAGGGTGACGGAGCAGGGGGCGATCGCCCCGTTTGCGGCGGTCATGCTCGTTGTCGTGCTCGGCGTGGCGGCACTCGCGACCGATGTCGGCGCCTGGTACGGAGAGCGTCGCCAGTTGCAGGCGGCGACCGACGCCGCGGCCCTGTCGGCGGTCAACTCTCCCGATCGGGCGAATGAGATCGCTGGTAGAATTCTGGAAAAGAACGGCTCGGCCGGCGCCGCGGTCACAGTTGTCAGCACCGGGACCTATTGCCCCAACGCCGAGTTGGCCTCGTCGGCGCGCTACGAGCCTGGAATCGTCGCCTGTCCTAATGCGAGCTTTGTTCCGTCAACGCCGAATGCCGTGCGGGTGACGACCAGCTCCAGCGCTCCGATCGGTCTGGCCCGGGCGCTGGTGTCGGATGAGCTCTATCAGGTGTCGGCCAGCGCCACGGCCGCCCGAATCGATGAGGCCGGGCTCCAGGCCGGCACCGGCCTGGTCCGGCTCGACACGACCCAGAGCGCCTTGTTGAACCTGGTCCTGGGAAATCTGCTCGGAACCAGCCTCAACCTGAGCCTGGCTCAGTATGACGGTCTGGTGAATGCCGATCTGAAGGCCCTGTCCTTCCTCAACCAGTTGGCGGTGCAGCTCGACCTGTCGGTCGGCACCTATGATCAGCTGCTGCAGACGCAGGTGCAGGTGACCGATCTGATCCAGGCCACGATCGACGTGTTGCAGGCCCAGGGCCAGGTCGCCGAGGTGGCGATCGATGGGCTGCTGACGCTGAAGGGCGAGGTAGTCGGCGACCCGGCGATCCAGTTGGGCCAGCTGCTCGACCTCGGTGTCTGGCGCAACCTACCGCTGGGCGGCGAAGCTCAGCCGAGCGCTCTCGACGCCGGGCTGAACGTTCTGCAACTGGTGACCATGGCGCTGCAGGTGGCCAACGGCAAGAATGCCGTAGCTTTGCCGGCGGTGACGGTGGGGGTGCCGGGCGTCGCCACACTGCAGGTGACGGCGACGGCGATCGAGCCGCCGCAGTCGCCGCCTTTCGCCTTCGGTCCGGTCGGGATGACCGTCCACACGGCTCAGGTCCGGCTGCAGCTGACGCTGAAGCTACTCGACCTGTTCGGGCTTCTCGGCAAGGGAATCCAGCTCCCGCTTTACCTCGAAGCCGCCGCCGGCGAAGCCACCCTGGCCGGTATCGATTGCGGTGACGAGCCCGACACCGATGCGACCGTGACGGTCCAGGCCAAGAGCGGTCTTGCCCGGATCTATATCGGCGCGCTGCCGCCCAACCTGATGACCAATTTCGACAGGGCGGTCGCTGATAGCGACATCACGGCCACGACGCTGGTTGATCTCAGCGTTCTTGGAATCCTGGGCGTCGTACGCATCGACGGAAAGGCGGTCGCCAAGCTCGACGGTGCTTCCAGATTGCTGACCTTTACCCAAACGCAGATCAAGAATCGGGAGGCCCAGTCGGTCAGTGCGGATCCGTCGGCTATTCTCGCCAGCCTCACCGGCGACCTCGCGGAGACGTTGGAGCTGAAGGCTTGCGGGCTAAGCCTGTTCGGGATCTGCGTGCTCAACCTGGATCTCGGCTCCATCCTGCTGCGGCCGACGCTCACGGCGCTCCATCAGCTTCTCGATCCGGTGATCAGCTCGGTGCTCGGTCCGCTGCTCGACAATGTGCTGCTCGCGCTGGGTGTTCGGCTCGGGAACATGGACGTGGTCGTCACCGGCGTCCGTTGTGGGGTGCCGGTCCTGGTCAACTGATCGAGATACCCGCCGGTGCACCGGGGCACCGATGGGCATTTAGCATCCCGGATCTTTGGAGGACATAGTATGTTGCGGAATATCGTTCTGAAATTCCTGACCCGCGTTGCTCGCGACGACGAAGGACTCACCTCCGTCGAATACGCGGTTCTGGGCGCGATGGTCGTTGCGGCACTTGTGGCGGCTACCAGCTTCTCGACCGAACTCACGGCCGCTTTCAACGACCTCATCAAACCGCCGCCGGTTTGATAATAATAGCGGGTAGGAGAAAATGATCAGGGAACGTCTTCGTCTGATCCGGATTGGACGTGAGGCGTCATCTCGAGCAAAGACCGGGTTCAGGCCGGCGGACACATCGTCCGCCGGCCCATCCGGCGAGGCTGGGATGGCGGCGGTCGAGTTCATCCTGGTCGCCCCTGCCTTCCTGGCGATCGTCTTCGGAATCCTGATCTACGGCTTCTATTTCGGGACCTGGATCGCGATTTCGCAGGCGGCGGCGGAGGGGGCGCGGGCATCGGTGGCGGGCATGTCCCCGATGGAACGGGCGAGCTTGGCGCAGGCGGCCGCGACAGCGGTGCTCGAAAACTACGGTTCGCTTCTCGATTCGGAGAACTGGACGATCACGGCACAGCCGGGGGCGACTCCCAGCACCTTCCAGGTCAGCGTCCAATACGACTTGTCCGGGAAGGCATTCGAGAACTTCGCCGACTTGCTTCCCGTTCCGACGGATACGCCGACGGCGACCATGACCGTCGGTTATGGCGGCTACTGATGAGCGGTTTCGACTTCATCTTTCTCGGCCTCCTGGTCCTGCTCCTGCTGCCGATCGTGCTGATCGATCTGCGCGAGAGCAGGATCCCCAATATCTGTAACTTGGCACTGGCCGCCGGCGGGCTGGTCCAGGCCCTGGTCCGCAGCCCGACGCTCAAGACCCTCGGCCTGTCGCTCGGCGTCGCCGTGCTCACCTTCGTTCTGCTGGCCGGCACCGCCTGGCTGATGCAGAAGATCGACCGGCATGCCCGGATCGGTTGGGGCGACCTGAAGTTCCTGACCGCCGCCAGCCTCTGGGTCGGGCTGCAGGGCAGCCTGATCGTGCTGATCGTCGCCAGCGTGGTGGCGCTGCTGGCCACCCTGGCCATGGCGCCCTGGCGCGGGGTGAAATGGCGCGAGATGCGGCCCTTCGGCCCGGCGCTCGCGGTCGGCCTGCTTGCCGTCACCGTCACGGTCTTCATCCGGGGCGCGTGACGCCTCAACTCCGCTGTTTGTTTCACTGATCAACCCTGTTGATCGGATCAAATCCCTTCATCTCACATGACAATGGTGCTTAGCTCCCGTCATCCGTGAATGGGAGCTTGCCATGAGCACCGATGTGAATCGCCGGATCCTGCTGGCCGCGCGGCCTGTCGGGGAGCCGAAGGAGACCGATTTCCGCCTGGTCGAGGAGCCGGTGCCGGCACCGGGGCCGGGCCAGCTTCTGCTCCGCACGCTGTGGCTGTCGCTCGACCCCTATATGCGCGGCCGGATGAGCGACGCGAAATCCTATGCGGCGCCGGTCGAGATCGGCCAGCTCATGGTCGGCGGCGCGGTCGGCCGCGTCGTCGCCTCGAACCACCCCGGCTTCGCTCCGGGCGACATCGTCGAAGGCCGCACCGGCTGGCAGGACTACGCCCTGTCCGACGGCACCGGGCTGCGCCAGGTCGATCCCGCGCTGGGGCCGATCTCGACCGCGGTCGGCGTGCTCGGCATGCCCGGGATGACGGCCTATACCGGCCTCCTCACCATCGGCCAGCCGAAGCCGGGGGAGACCGTGGTGGTCTCGGCCGCGTCCGGCGCCGTCGGATCGGTGGTCGGGCAGATCGCCAAGATCAAGGGCGCGCGCGTCGTCGGCATCGCCGGCGGCGCCGAGAAGGGCGCCTACCTGACAAGCGAGCTCGGCTTCGACGCCGCGGTCGACCATCGGGCGCCGGATTTCGCCGAGCGGCTGGGCGCCGCCGCGCCGGACGGCATCGACGTCTATTTCGAGAATGTCGGCGGCGCGGTGTGGGAGGCGGTGTGGCCGCTCTTGAACCCCTTCGCCCGGATCCCGGTCTGCGGCCTGATCGCCCAGTACAACGCCACCGGCCTGCCGGACGCGCCGAACCAGGTGCCGGCGTTGATGCGCAGCGTGCTGTCGAAGCGGCTGACCCTGCGCGGCTTCATCGTCAGCGACTTCGCCGACCAGCACGCCGCCTTCCTGCGCGACGTCTCCGGCTGGATCGGCGATGGCAGGCTTCGCTACCGCGAGGACGTGGCCGACGGGCTGGAGACAGCGCCCCGGACCTTCCTGCGGCTGTTCCGGGGCGAGAATTTCGGCAAGCTCCTGGTCAAGGTGGCGGAGTAGCGCCGGACGTCACAGCAGGGTCCGCCCGGCGATGGCCATCAGGCCGATGCGGGTGAGCGCGGCGTCGAAATCCGCGTCCAGCGGCAGGCCTAGGTCGCTGCGGGCGGAGTCGCTCAGCGTCTCCAGCCGCAGCTGGTTCTGCCGCGCGGCCGAGCGAGCCGGTCCGCCGGCGATGCGGCGCCAGATCCGCTCCAGCAGGCCGGCGGGGCGCTGACGCAGCGGCAGGCGCAGGACATGGGTGCTCATGACGATCTCCTGGAAGCCATGGAAAACGGGCAGGCGGCGGCCTTCGGCGCCGGCAGCGGAACCGTGTCGATGCCGTATCGTCCGATGATCACCGGGCCGGTGGCGTCGGACACCGTGACCACGGTCTCGGCCGCGGCGCCGGGCCGGGCCCGGTACATCACCACCTCCGTCAGAACGGCCATCGGATCCTCCATCTCGGCCCCGGCGACCCCGAGGCGATGGTGGAACACTACGCCACCCCTCCTGACAACATCCTGTCAGGAGAGATGGCCGGGCCGACGCATCGGGCGGTCTTGGAGCAGAAGATGGGTGAACGCTGGCGTACACCATTCGACAATATCGAGGAGGAATTGTACGTTTCCGTTCAGCTTACAAAGGTGAGGCCGGCCGTGACCGATTGGGACGATCTGCGGGTGATCCATGCAGTGGCCGAGGCCGGCAGCCTGTCGGCGGCGGCGCGGCGCCTCGGCCTCAGCCAGCCGACCATCGGCCGCCGGGTCCAGGCGCTGGAGGAGCGGCTGGGTTTGATCCTGTTCGAGCGCAGCGCCGACGGGTATCGCCCGACCGCGGCCGGGGGGGCGCTGCTGCCGCATCTGCGCGCCATGGCGGAGTCGGCGGCGGCGCTGGAGCGCGAGGCCCGGATCCAGGGCGATTCCGGCACCGGGCTGGTGCGGGTTGCCGCCGGCGGCTGGGCCAGCCGCTTCCTGGCCGAACGGCTGGCCCGGCTGCGCGAGGCGCTGCCCGGCATCGACCTGGCCCTCGATTTCGAGCGCCAGATGCCGGATCTCGCCGGCGATTCGGTGCATCTCGGTGTCTACGCCGCCGTGCCGGATCTGCCGGGCCTGCGCTCCCGCCTGGTCGCCCGCTCAGCCTATGCCGTCTACGGCGCGCGGGCTTATGTCGACCGGCATCCGGAAGCCTGGGCCGAGGCGCGCATCGGCGTCTGTGACTGGGTGATCTATGACAGCGATCGGGTGCGGGTCGGCAGCGACGTCGACGGCTACCCGCTCGACCGGCAGCTCGCCCTGGCCGGGAACACCCGCATCCTGCGCCTGACCACGACCGACCTGATGCTGTCGGTGCTGCTGTCCGGCGCCGGGCTGGCGCTGATCCCGTGCTTCGTCGGCGACGCCCATCCGGATCTGGTGCGGGTGTCGCCGATCGTGCCGGCAATGGAGCACCGCTACCGCCTGATCGTGCACCAGGATGTCGGACGCTCGCCTCGCGTCGCCCGGGCCAAGGAGGCGATCGCCGCCCTGTTCGCGGCCGAGCGCCGGCTGCTGGAGGGCGAGGCCGGGGCGGCGGACCGGGCCGGCGCGGCGGTCCTGGCCTGAGATCAGCCGCCGGGGGGACTGCATCGCCCGGCTGCATGGCTGGCCGGCGTTTGCACGGCTCTCTCCGCCCCTCCGCTCTGCTAGGGTGCCGCTCCAAGGGAGAGGCGCCGGCGATGTACCAGGTTCCGATCCGGCCGGGCGAAAGCTGGATGCGCGCCCGGGTCCGGCGACATGTCCATGAGCTGTTGCGCCTGGCGCTGCCGGTCATCATCGCCCGCGCCGGCCTGATCCTGATGGCGCTGGTCGACACCCTCTTCGTCGGCCGCTACGGCAGCGCCGACCTGGCCCATCTGTCGATCGCCAACGCCCCGATCGGCCTGATGATGGCCACCGGCACCGGCCTCGTGCTCGGCACCCTGGTGATGACCGCCAACGCGCTCGGCCGCAACCGGCCTGAGGAGTGCGGCGCCGTCTGGCACCGCTCCCTGATCTATGGTGGCGCGTTCAGCCTGGTGATGGCGGTGCTGTGCCATTTCCTGGAACCGGTGTTGATCCTGACCGGGCAGACGCCGGAGCTGTCGAGGGCTGGCGCCGAGATCGCCATCATCCTCGGCTGGGGCATGCCGGCGGCGGCGGTCTACACCGTCACCGCCTTCTTCCTCGAAGGGCTGAAGCGGCCGCTGCCCGGCATGGTGGCGATGATCGCCGCCAACCTGCTGAACGCGCTGGTCAACTGGCTGCTGGTGTTCGGCAATCTGGGCTTCCCCGCGCTCGGTGCGGATGGTGCCGCCTGGGCCAGCACCGCCTCCCGCATCTTCCTGGCCGTCTGCCTCGTCGGCTACGTCTGGGTCATGCCGGGTCAGGCGGGCTTCGGCGTCCGGCGCTGGCAGGGCTGGCGCTGGCACGAATGGGCTCAGCAGCGCCGGCTCGGCTATGGCGGCGGCGCCAGCATCTTCCTCGAGGCTGGGGCCTTCACCGCGCTGACCTTCTTCGCCGGGCTGCTCGGCACCCTGCCGCTCGCCGCCTATTCGATCGGCCTCAACCTGATCTCGCTGATCTTCATGGTGGCACTCGGCCTCGGCGCGGCCACCGCGGTTCGGGTCGGCGTCGCCCATGGCAGGCGCGACCTCAAGGACATGGTGCTGGCCGGCTGGGTCGGGCTCGGCGTCAACTCCGTCGCCATGGCAGGCCTCGGGGCCGTGCTCTGGCTCGGTGCAAGGCCGATCGCCGAGGCCTACACCACCGACGCGACGCTGATCCCGCTGCTGGTGCCGGTGATCCTGGTGGCGGCCTTCATCCTGGTGGTCGATGGCGGCCAGGTGGTGATGGCCAACGCGCTGCGCGGCCGCGGCGACGTGGTGGTGCCGACCTTCCTGCACACCATCTCCTATGTCGTGGTGATGACGCCGCTGGGCTGGTTCCTGGGCGTCCATCTCGACCGCGGCGCGGTCGGGCTGTTCGAGGCGATCCTGATCGCCAGCGTGGTCTCCGTCGGCCTCCTGGCCGGCCGTTTCCACCGGCTGGCGCGCGGCGATGCCCGGGCTTCCGCGGCGGCCGGCGCGGCCGCCTGAAGGCTGCTCCGGCGCGATTGTTCGCAGGTGCGGAAACGTGCTAGCGTCGCCGCGCCCGGCACGCTGTCCGGGCACGTCCTTTTGTCAGCCCGGACAGTGATTTGACCGAACGTCCCACCACGCCGCCACACTTCGACATCACCCCGGTGACGATCGAGGAGGAGATGCGGCGCTCCTACCTCGATTACGCCATGAGCGTGATCGTCTCCCGCGCCCTGCCGGATGTGCGCGACGGCCTCAAGCCGGTGCACCGCCGCATCCTGTTCGCGATGAAGGAGGGCGGCTACGATTCGACCAAGCCGTTCAAGAAGTCGGCCCGCGTCGTCGGCGACGTCATGGGTAAGTATCACCCGCATGGCGACACCGCGATCTACGACGCCATGGTGCGCATGGCGCAGGACTTCTCGATGCGGCTGCCGCTGATCCAGGGACAGGGCAATTTCGGCTCGATGGACGGCGACCCGCCGGCGGCGATGCGCTACACCGAGGCGCGCCTGGCCAAGGCCGCCGAGGCGATGCTGGACGATATCGACAAGGACACGGTCGACTTCCAGCCGAACTACGACGAGACCCAGTCCGAGCCGACGGTGCTGCCGTCGCGCTTCCCGAATCTCCTGGTCAACGGCGCCGGCGGCATCGCCGTCGGCATGGCCACCAACATCCCGCCGCACAATCTGGGCGAGGTGATCGACGCCTGCCTCGCCACCATCGAGAACCCCGCGATCACGATCGAGGAGCTCAACGTGATCGTGCCGGGTCCGGACTTCCCGACCGGCGCCATGATCCTCGGCCGCTCCGGCATCCGCTCGGCCGTCGCCACCGGCCGCGGCAGCGTGGTGATGCGGGCCCGGTCGTCGATCGAGGAGATCCGCAAGGACCGCGAAGCGATCATCTTTACCGAGATCCCGTTCCAGGTGAACAAGTCGCGGCTGATGGAGCGCATCGCCGAGGTCGTCAACGACAAGATCGTCGAGGGCATCTCCGAGCTGCGCGACGAGAGCGACCGCGACGGCGTCCGCATCGTCGTCGAGCTGAAGCGCGACGCCAGCGCCGACGTGGTGCTGAACCAGCTGTACCGCTCGACCCCGCTGCAGACCTCCTTCGGCGTCAACATGCTGGCGCTGCTCGGCGGCCGGCCCGAGCTGCTGAACCTGAAGCAGATCATCGACGCCTTCATCGCCTTCCGCGAGGAGGTGATCACCCGGCGCACCCGCTACCTGCTGACCCGCGCCCGCGAGCGCGCCCATCTCCTGGTCGGCCTCGCCACCGCGGTCGTCAACATCGACGACGTGATCGAGCTGATCCGCCGCGCGCCCGACCCGCAGACGGCGCGCGAGGAGCTGATGGCCAAGGCCTGGCCGGCCGGCGAGATCGCGCCGCTGATCGCGCTGGTCGACGAACCGGGCCGCCCGCTGGCCGAGGACGGCACCTACCGCCTGTCCGAGGCCCAGGCCCGCGCCATCCTCGACCTGCGCCTGCACCGCCTGACCGGGCTGGAGCGCGACAAGATCGGCGACGACCTGCGCGCCATCGTCGCCGAGATCCAGGAATACCTGACGATCCTGGCCAGCCGCGAGAAGCTGCTGGAGATCCTGCGCACCGAGCTGCTCGAGATGAAGGAGCAGTTCGCCACCCCGCGCAAGACCGAGATCCTCGACCTCGAATTCGAGGCCGACATCGAGGATCTGATCCAGCGCGAGGACATGGTCGTCACCGTCTCCAACGGCGGCTACATCAAGCGCGTGCCGCTGTCGACCTACCGGGCGCAGCGCCGCGGCGGCAAGGGCCGCAGCGGCATGGCGACGAAGGAGGAGGATTTCGTCTCCGACCTGTTCGTCGCCAACACCCACACGCCGATGCTGTTCTTCTCCAGCCGCGGCATCGTCTACAAGCTCAAGGTCTACCGCCTGCCGATCGGCACGCCGCAGTCGCGCGGCAAGGCGATGGTCAACATGCTGCCGCTGCAACAGGGCGAGACCATCTCCACCGTCATGCCGCTGCCGGAGGACGAGAGCACCTGGGACCAGCTCTACGTCATGTTCGCCACCGCCAGCGGCGGTGTCCGCCGCAACAGCCTGGCCGACTTCACCAGCATCAATCGCAACGGCAAGATCGCGATGAAGCTGGACGAGGGCGACAGCCTGATCGGCGTCAAGGTCTGCCGCGACGACCAGGACGTGCTGCTGGCCACCCATGTCGGCATGTGCATCCGCTTCCCGGTCACCGATGTCCGCGTCTTCAAGAGCCGCGATTCGGACGGTGTGCGCGGCATCCGCCTGGGTGAGGATGACCACGTCATCTCGATCTCGATCCTGCACCATCTCGACGCCACGCCGGACCAGCGCGCCAACTACCTGCGCATGGCCAATGCGGCGCGCCGGGCCGAGGGCGAGGAGACCGACGGCGAGGACAGCGAGACGGTGGAGGAGCACGACCTCGACCCGGCCCGCTTCGCCGAGCTCGAGGCCGTCGAGGAGTTCATCCTGACGGTCAGCGAGGAAGGCTTCGGCAAGCTCAGCTCCGCCTACGGCTACCGGATCACCGGCCGCGGCGGCAAGGGCATCTGGACCATGGCGATGGGCGAGAAGAACACCGCCGTCACCGCCTGCTTCCCGATCTCGCCGAACCAGGAGATCATCCTGGTCACCGATGGCGGCCAGTTGATCCGCTGCCCGGTCGCGGATGTGCGGATCGCCGCCCGCAAGACCATGGGCGTGCGGCTGTTCAACGTCGCCGACGGCGAGCATGTCGTCTCCGTGGCCTCGGTGCCGGAGGAGAACGGCGACGGCGGTGATGCGGCCGAGGACGAAGCGTCCGGCGAGGCCGCAGATGAGCAACCGGACGGCGCCGCGTCGGGCGGCGACGGCGCATAAGGAAAGCCGCACGGATGTCCAAGGGGCGCACCGGGGTCTATCCCGGCACCTTCGATCCCATCACCAAGGGCCATATGGACATCATCCAGCGGGCGACACGGATCGTCGACCATCTGGTCGTCGCCGTGGCCCGCAATGATGGCAAGGGCCCGCTGTTCTCGACCGATGAGCGGGTGGAGCTGGTGCGGGCCGACGTCGCGCCCCTGGTGGCCCAGGGGATCTCGATCGAGGTCCGCTCCTTCGACGTCCTGCTGATGCACTTCGCCGCCTCGGTCGGCGCCACCACGGTGGTGCGCGGCCTGCGCGCCGTCTCGGATTTCGAGTACGAGTTCCAGATGGCCGGCATGAACGCCAAGATCAATCCGGTGATCGAGACGGTGTTCCTGATGGCGTCGGACCGCTACCAGTTCATCTCCTCGCGTTTCGTCAAGGAGATCGGCCGGCTGGGCGGCGACATCGCCCCCTTCGTCAGCCCGCTGGTGGCCAAGCGCCTGAACGAACAGTTCGCGCGCAAGGGGTTCGTCGCGGAATAACAGCGCGCGGGTGTTGACCGTCCGGCGGTGCCTCCCTAATGTGCGGCCCGCTCGCCCGGGGACAGCCCGGGCCGGCAGTGTGAGCCGGTAGCTCAGTCGGTAGAGCAGAGGCCTTTTAAGCCCCTGGTCGTGGGTTCGAGTCCCACCCGGCTCACCATCCCTTCATCGCCCGTTCGTCCGAAGCGTCTGCCCGCTTGCCGTCGCGGCATCTTGGCGACCACTCTGTCGGATGGGGGTCAGGCGGCGTCCGCATTTCCGGACTGTCTGCCGGTCTCGCCCGGCGGCTCCGGCCGGCCGATGGATCCGATCCAAGGGGGACGATTCACCATGCACCGCAGAGACCTGATGATCTCCGGGCTTGCCCTGTTCATGCTGGCGGCGACGGCGTCCGGCGCCGGCGCGGCCGAGTGGTGGGGCAAGAAGCTGCCCGGCCAGCCGCAGAACTTCATCTTCGGCTATGGATCGCTGATCAACACAGCGTCCCGCAACTCCACCGCCAGCAAGCCGATCGATGCGATCCCGGTGCGGGTCTCCGCCTCCTTCGGCTATGTCAGGGCCTGGGTCGACCGCGCCAGGTCGGGCTTCACCGCCCTCGGGCTGCGCAGGCCCGGCCCCGGCGAGCAGGCGACGACGATCAACGGCGTGCTGTACCCGGTCGAGGGCAACGACATGGGCGCCTTCGATGCGCGCGAGGCCGGCTACAAGCGCATGGAGGTGCCGCGCGAGGCGATCGAGGGCGTGTCCTGGGAGCAGGTGCCCGCCGAGGGCAAGATCTGGGTCTATGTCTCGGTCGGCAAGGACGGCGTGCCGGGCGAGGGGCTGCAGCCGCCTTCGGCCGACTATCCGCTGCTGCAATCCTATGTCGACGTCGTCATCGACGGGGCCCTGGAATACGGCCCCGACTACGCCCGCGAGCTGATCGAGACGACGGCGGATTGGAACCGCTATTGGCTGAACGACCGCGAGCTGCCGCGCCGACCCTGGGTCTACGACAAGAACTACGCGGCCGTGGACAAGCTGCTGGAGGAGACGGCCCCGGCGGCGCCCCATTTCAAGGACCGCCTGTTCCCCGAGGTCTACGCGATCCGCAACCTGGCGCCCGCCGCGCAATGAGACGTCATCAGGCGACCTGCTGTGCCGGGGCCCTGCGCAGCCGGGCTCGCAGATGCGGGCAGGTGCCGCATTCGGCGACCTCCGGCAGCCGGTAGCGTAGGCAGCACAGCCGGCGCCAGCGCTTCGCCTCGCCGTCCTCCTCGATCGTCTGGATCGGGTCGAACAGCGGGTTCGGCGTGCCATCCGGCCGCTCGCGGCTGGACAGCAGCCGGCTGGCCTCGACGGCCAGGTCGCCATCGGCCAGCGGATGGGCAGCGATCTCGCCCAGGATCCAGTCCAGATAGACTGCGGCGTTGTTCCAGTACAGGCGCGGCGCCACCCGCGTGTGCTGTGCCCAGGCGGCGATGAAGGGCTCGATATGGCCGCCGATCAGCCGGTCGAAGCGGCGGAAGGCGTCCATCTCATCGTCCGGCTCGCCGTCATGCGCCATGCGGAAGGCGATCGGGTGGCCCTCCGGCGCCCGGATCACCCCGATCTCCGCCAGGGCGATCGGGAAGCGGCGGCCCAGCAGCAGGCTCGCCGCCATCACCGGCGGCAGCAGCCGGGCGAAATACCATTGCGACCAGAAGGAGGCGACGGCGCGCCGATCCGCTCCGGGATACCGGCCGGCATAGGCGTCGAGCACTCGGTCGATCGCCGCCGGGTCGAGCAGGCTGCCGCCGGGCAGGGCGGGGCGCTCATCGTCCGGCAGCACCACCGCCTCGCCGCAATGGGCCAGGTCGCCGGTGAAGATCGGCCGCAGGATCTCGATCATGTCCGCGGAGGCGTTCGGTGGCAAACCATCGGCCGTCGATATCGCAACTAAGATGCAATCGCAACTCTATCGCAGATCAGGCGCCGACAAGGGAAGTTGCATGGCTGCTGTAGGGATCGGATAAAAATAGCATAGCGGGATCTAAAACTATTTTTGATATATATAAACTGCAACTTCTGAGTTCCATGCCATGCAGCCTCAGAACCAGCGTGCCCGCGGGCGGGCCGGGGCGGCCGGTCCGCGCGCCCTGATCTGTACCGCTGCGATGTCTCTCATCCCGGCGCTTCTCGTCGCCTGCAGCGTCTATGACATCCGGCCGGAGATCGACCCTTCGGCCTCGATCGACGGCGGCGCTCGATATGAGGGGGATCTCGCCGTCTGCCAGGAGCAGGTGGCGTCATCACCACAACGGGCATCGGGACCCAGCGGCGCGATGCGCGTCCTGGCGGCGATAGCGATCGGGGCCGGCGTCGCCGGCGGCGGCGCCGCTCTGTTCGGCGGCAATACCCGCGACGCGGCCGGCTGGGGAGGCTTGGCCGGCGCGGCTGCCGGCTTCAACGGATGGGGCGAATCGCTCGCCGACGACCCGGTGCCGAGCGACAGCTTGCGGGTCGAATCCTGCCTGCAGCGGCGTGGGTACACGGTTCTCTGGGCCAATGGCTCCCGGCTGACCGCCTTCGATCCGCCGATCGAGCGCTGATGGCTGGGATCGGGCGATCGCCTGTCAGCGGCGGCGCAGGTCGCGCCCGTCCAGCGTCACATTGGCGTCGGGGTCCAGCCGCCGCTCCTCGATCCGCAGCTCCGCCGCGCGCTCGATCCCGGCGCGGTGGTGGTGATAGATCTCGACCGCTTCGGCCGGCGTCGGGCGGTGCCCGAGCAGGGTGCGCAGCGCCGCTGCCGGCAGGAACACCCGGCCGGCATAGTCGCCGACCTCGACGCCGAACTCGACCGCTTGGCGGGCCTCGTTCCAGGTGGCGTCCTCGGGGAAGGTGAAGATCGGGCGGGCCATGGCGCCTTCTACCAGCCCGCCGCGCGGCGCGGCAATGTCAGGCCCGTTCCGCCAGCGGCCAGGCGGCGCGGTAGGCGGCCTCGACATGCGGGCCGCAGGCCAGCGCCCGGCTGCGGTCGCCGCCCAGCGGCACGGCCACGGCGCCGTAGTCCGGATTGGCGAAGAACGGCACCGAGATCCGGTCGCGGCCGGAGCGGTTGGCCACCCGGTGCGGGGTGGAGACGAAGCGGCCGTCGGTCCAGCTCTGCATCATGTCGCCGATGCTGATGACGAAGCTGCCCGGCACCGGCGTCGCCGCGATCCAGTCGCCGCCCCGGTTGCGCACCTCCAGCCCGCCGGTCCCGTCCTGCAGCAGGATGGTGAAGGCGCCGGTGTCGGTGTGCGCCTCGACCCCCTGCACCGCCTCGTCCGGCGGTTGCGGCGGGTAGTGCAGCAGGCGCAGCTGGGTCAGCGGCTTGCGGAAATAGGGCTGGAAGTACGTGGGATCGAGATCGAAGGCGCCGAGCAGCCGGTCGGTCAGCCCGGTCATCGCGGCGTAATAGGCCTCCAGCGCGGTCCGGAAGGCGGGGTTGGCTTCCGGCCAGCGGTTCGGGCCGTGCATGACGCTGCCGGACTGGACCTCAGGGTCGTCCGGGCCGAGCTCGAGCATCACCTGGAACGCCTCCAGCAGCCGGCGCGGCACGCCGGGGCCGGTGATGCCCATCGGCACATAGCCGCGGAAGCAGGGCGACCCGGCGACGTCCAGCGCTTCCCGCTCGGGCAGGGGCCGGGCGAAGAACCAGCGGGCGGCGGCGACCACCTCGTCGACCACCACCGCCGGCACGCCATGGCCGGTGACGTAGAAGAAGCCGGCGGTCTCGCAGGCCCGGCCGATCTCGGCCGATGCTCCGTCGGTGGCGATGTCGATCACCGGGATCCGCTGGAAATCCGTCGCCACGCCTGCCCCGTGCTGGTGGAGCGGGCAGGGTGGCGGGGGCCGGTCACCCGGTCAACGACCTACTTCGCGGTCAGGAATGTGATGACGTCGCCGTCGAACTCCTTCGGGTTCTGCAGCATGCCGAAATGGCTGACATTGGGCAGGATGTGCAATTCCGCGCCCGGGATCGTGCGCGCCATGTACTCCGTGTGCTCGCGCTTGATGCCCTCGTCGTATTCGCCGTCGGCGATCGCGGTGCGCACCTTGATGCCGCGCAGCTGGTCGGCGGTGAAATCGGGCTGGGTCGCCCACATCTGCGAGATCTGCTGCAGGAAGCCGTCATACTGGTCCGGTGTCTTGGACAGTTTCTGGTATTCGGTGCCGGCGCGCTCGATGAAGGCGGCGAAGGTCGGGTTCTTGTCGAAATCCGGCTTCAGCCCGGTCAGGTCGGAATTGGCGCCATAGGCGTAGAGCCGGTTCAGCCGCTCCGGATGATGGATGGCGATGTCGAGCCCGATGATGCCGCCGTCGCTCCAGCCGACCAGGTCGGCCTTCGGGATCTTCAGATGGTCCAGCAGCGCCACCACGTCCGACGCCATCAGGTCGTAGCTGTAGGGCTGGGCCGAGCGGGTGCTGCGGCCATGGCCGCGGCTGTCGGCGACGATCACCTGGAAGCCCTGGGCGGTCAGCGCCGGCACCAGGCTGCCCCAGTAGTCGGAGTTGGACAGGCCGCCATGCAGCAGGATCACCGGCCGGCCCGTGCCGAACACGGCGTAGTACATCTGGATGTCGTTGATCGGCGCCGCGCCGCTCTCGGCCGGCTTGGGCAGCGGCGGCGGATCCGGCAGGGTCTGCCAGATTTCGGCCGCCTGCGCCGTCAGCGCCGCGAGACCGATGCCGGCCGCGACGGCGGCGCTCAGCAGGGTTCTTCCCAGACCACGAAACATGATGGGTGCTCCCGGTGACGTGAAGTGGGACCGACTCGCGAGGAGCCGGGATCATATCACCCGGGCGAGGGTTCCTTCCGGCGCGGCGCGAGGCCGCGGACGGCCTGCATCCCGCTGTCGAGGAAGCGGTCCGACAGCGTCTCGTCGGCCGCAGCGCGGGCCAGGGTCAGCGCGCCGACCATGGCGGCCACCGCCTGCGCCGCCGCCGCGGGGTCGCCGCCATCGGCTTCGAGCGCCGCCGCGGCCAGCTCCAGCAGGCCGTTCAGACCACGGGTGAACTCGGCGCGCGTCTCGGCCGGGTGGCGCGCGATCTCCGGCCCGATCGCGGCGGCGATGCAGCCCTGGCCCGGATGGTCGCGATGGGCCTGCGACAGATAGGATTCGGCCAGCGCCGCCAGCTTCTCGCCGGGCGGCTGGCCCTCGACGATCCGGCGCAGGCGGGTCTGGCTCTCGCCGAAGCCCTCGGCGCAGGCGGCGGCCACCAGCGCCTCCTTCGACGGGAAATGGGCGTAGAAGCCGCCATGGGTCAGCCCGGCATCGGCCATCAGCGCGGCGACGCCCACCGCCTCCACCCCGTCCTCGCGGAAGCGTTTGGCGGCGGTGCGGATGATCCGCTCCCGCGTCTCCTGCTTGTGGTCCTTGCTGTAACGCATGCCGGCCTCCGGTCTCCCCGCCTGGACATTGCCTTCTTAGATGATGCTTATCATATTGTGAGCATCATCTCACTGTCCAAGGGGCTTCCCATGTCCGCCGAAGATCCCGTCGTGATCGTCGGGTCCGCTCGCACGCCGCTCGGCCGCTTGCGCGGCGCGCTGGTGCCGCTGGCGGCGCCGCAGCTCGGCGCCGCCGCGATCGCCGCGGCCCTGGCCCGGGCCGGGGTCGCGTCGGCGCAGGTCGACGAGGCGCTGGTCGGCTGCGTGCTGCCGGCAGGGCAGGGCCAGGCCCCGGCGCGCCAGGCGGCCCGCGGCGCCGGCCTGCCCGATTCGGTCGGGGCTACCACCGTGAACAAGGTCTGCGGCTCCGGCATGAAGGCGACGATGCTCGGCCGCGACCTGATCGCCGCCGGCTCCGCCGACATCGTCGTCACCGGCGGCATGGAGAGCATGTCGAACGCGCCCTGGCTGCTGCCGGGCGTGCGCGACGGGCTGCGCTTCGGCCATGGCCGGATCTTCGACCATGCGGCGCTGGACGGGCTCGAGGACGCCTACGACAAGGGCCGGGCGATGGGCGATTTCGGCGAGGCCACGGCCGCCCGCTACGGCTTCAGCCGCGATGACCAGGATGCCTATGCCGCGACCTCGCTGCGCCGGGCCCAGGCGGCGATCGTCGAGGGCGCCTTCGCTGCCGAGATCGCGCCGGTCTCGGTCCCTGGCAAGGGCGGCCCGGCCGAGATCGCGGTGGACGAGAACCCGAAATCGCTGTCGGCCGACAAGATCCCGAATCTCAAGCCGGCCTTCCGCCCGAACGGCACCATCACCGCCGCCAGCTCCAGCGCCAATGCCGACGGCGCCGCGGCGCTGGTCCTGGCCCGGCGCTCGGTCGCCGACCGGCTGGGGCTGCCGGTGCTGGCGACGATCCGCGGCCACGCCACGCGGTCCCAGGCGCCGGAATGGTTTACCACGGCGCCGATCGGGGCGATCCGCACGCTGCTCGACCGGGCCGGCTGGCGGGCCGGCGAGGTCGACCTGTTCGAGATCAACGAGGCCTTCGCCTGCGTGGTGATGGCGGCGATGCGCGACCTCGACCTGCCGCATGACAAGGTCAACATCCATGGCGGCGCCTGCGCCCTGGGCCACCCGATCGGCGCCACCGGGGCCCGGCTGATCGTCACCCTGCTGGCGGCGATGCAGCGCCACGGCCTGCGCCGCGGCGTCGCCGCGCTGTGCATCGGCGGCGGCGAGGCGACGGCGATCGCGATCGAGCGGGCCTGAGGCCGCCCCGGCCTAGCCGGCGTAGCGGATGGCGCCGTCGCCGCTCTTCTCGGCCACCCGCATCGAGGCCGCATTGTCCGGATGGATGTCGGCGATCGGCGCGACTCCCAGCGTGTCCCGGGCGTGGGCCAGCACCGGCGCCGCGGCCTCGGTGGCGTAGCCCTGGCCCCAACTCGCCCGATTGAAGCGCCAGCCGATCTCGATCTCCGGCCCGGTGCCGTCGAGCGGGATCAGCAGCACCCAGCCGAGGAAGGCGGCTTCCGGCATCCTGGTCCGCACGGTCCAGTAGCCCAGCCCGTCCGGATAAGCCGCAGTGATCCGCGCCTCGACGAACGCGCGATGCGCCGCCGGATCGGCCCAGGGCCCGTCGATGTAGCGCACCACCTCCGGATCACGATCCATAGTGAGGCAGTCCGGCAGGTCGGCCGTGGTCCGCGGCCGCAGCACCAGCCGCGGCGTCTCGAAGGACGGCAGCACCGGCACCGTGCTATCGCGGCAGCGTCTTGGTCTGGCCCGGCGCGATGCCGCCCAGCTGGGTCAGCAGCGCCGGATAGCTCGGGTCGGTCGGCAGCACGACGCGATGCGACGCCCCGGCCCGGGCCGCGTTGACCGGGCCGAAGCTCAGCACGATCGCGGCGTCCGGGCGCATCGTTGCCGTGTCGCTGCCCTGGGCCGCCGGCACCGGCGGCGGCGACCGGGTCGCGAAGGTGGAGACCGGCGCCGGGGTGAAGGCGGTGCGCGGCTGCACCGCGACCGGGACTGCCGGCGCCGCGCCTTGGATCACCAGCGGGCGCGACGGCGCCACCGCGTTCGCCGGCAGCGGCATCATCGGCTGGGGCACAGCCCGCGGCGCCGTGAACGGCGAGGCCACCCGCGGCGTCACGGGTGTGGTCGGGGCGATCAGCACCTGCCGCGGCTGCGGCTGAAACTGCGGCTGCGGCTGCGGCCGAAACTGCAGCGAGGGCGGGACCAGGCGCGGCGCCGCGGGGCCGGCCGGCAGGGCCACCGGGGTCGCCAGCGGCCGCAGCGCACCCGGTCCGTCGGGCTGCAGGCCGCCAGGGCCGCCGACCAGCCGGGCCTCGAAAAACGACGCCCCGGCCGTGCCGCAGGGGATGAACAGGTCGACCGGCGTGCCGATGGCCAGCCGGCCGGGACTGTCGGGATAGGTCCCGATCACGCCGGTGCTGATCCGGCAGGATCCACGGCTCACCTCGGTGGTGGCGTTGACCTGGAGCTGGACATGATAGGCGGGAGCCTGGGCATGGGCCGGGAGCGCGATCCCGAATGCAGCAACCAGAAGAAGCGAGGGTTTCATCGTCGCACATCCTCCGAAGCCAAGCGCCCAGTATGCCCTGTCCGGCGGGGCGGCGGAAGCGGAGCGGGGCGCGTCAGCCGGCGCCGCGCTGGCGATAGGCCCAGACCGAGGCCGGCGGGATGTTGGCCGGGACGAAGCCGACGCGCCGGCCGGTCAGGCCCAGCTTGTCGCGCGGCAGCGGCGAGGAGAGGGCGTAGGTGTAGAGCACGACCTGTCGCCCCTTCGGCATCACTGAATAGGCCGAATCGAGGATCGCCTTCTGCTCCTCCAGCGTCAGCAGCAGCATCGGGATGCCGCACACCGTGGTGCCGACCTTGCCGACCACCTCGGGCGGCAGGATTTCGGCCAGGCGCCGGGCGTCGCCCTCGATCACGTGGATGCCCGGGAAGATGTCGCGCAGATGCTGCGCCATCTCCGGGTTGATCTCGATCACGTAGAGGCGATCGGCCGGAACGCCGCGCTCCAGGATGCCGCGGGTGATGGCGCCGGTGCCGCCGCCCAGCTCGATCACATATTCATCGGGGGCGCGCACCATCTCCTGGGTCAGCCGGCGCTTCAGGGCGGGCGAGGAGGGCGCCACCGATCCCACCTCGCGGGGGTTGGCGAGCCAGCGGCGGAAGAACAGCCAGGGGTTCATGTCCGGCCGGTCTTGGCCGGCTTTGTGGTCGGTCATCGAGCAACGGGTCCTTGCGACGTCGAACGGATGGAGGCGTCCGATCCTCCGGGCGACGAACGCTTGATGCTCCGTTCCGGCGCCGATCGCAAGATCATCGCGGACCGGCGGCGCTTCCCGGTGGGCGCGCTGCTGCCATGCCGGGGGCGGGGGGCAGCCGGGCGGCAGGCGGTTGACGGGGCGCTCCCGCCCGCCAGAAATGGTGCCCCGTTCCGCGCCCAGCGCAACAATCGGTGCAGTCGCCCATGACAGAGACAACATTCGGCAGGACGGCCGCGCCGGCCGCCGCTAATTCCACCGGCCGGATCGTGATGGCGAGCCTGGTCGGCACCGCCATCGAGTTCTACGACTTCTACATCTACGGCACGGCGGCGGCCCTGGTGTTCGGGCCGGTGTTCTTCCCCGAGGAATCGGATGCGGCGCAGCTGCTCCTCTCCTTCGCCACCTTCGCCATCGCCTTCGTCGCCCGGCCGGTCGGCTCGGCCCTGCTGGGCCATTTCGGCGACCGGGTCGGCCGCAAGGCGACGCTGGTGGCGTCGCTGCTGCTGATGGGCGTCTCGACCACGCTGATCGGCGTGCTGCCCGGCTATGCCACGATCGGCTGGCTGGCGCCGGCGCTGCTGTGCCTGATGCGCTTCGGCCAAGGGCTGGGCCTCGGCGGCGAATGGGGCGGGGCGGCGCTGCTGGCGGTGGAGAACGCCCCGGCCGGCAAGCGGGGCTGGTTCGGCATGTTCCCGCAGCTCGGCGCCCCGATCGGCTTCCTCGCCGCCAACGGCCTGTTCCTGCTGCTGGCGCTGGGGCTGGACGAGGCGCAGTTCCGGAGCTGGGGCTGGCGGGTGCCGTTCCTGCTCAGCGCCGTGCTGGTGGCGGTCGGCCTCTATGTCCGGCTGAAGCTGGTCGAGACGCCGGTGTTCCGCGCGGCGATGGAGCGGCAGGAGCGGGTGCGCGTGCCGATCGGCGAGGTCCTGACCCGCTACACCCGGGTCACCATCCTCGGCACGCTGGCGATGGTGTCCTGCTACGCCCTGTTCTACATCACCACGGTGTTCTCGCTCAGCTACGGCACCAAGACACTCGGCTATTCGCGCCAGACCTTCCTCGGGCTGGAATGCTTCGCCATCATCTTCCTCGGCCTCGGCATCCCGCTCTCCTCGTGGCTCAGCGACCGGATCGGGCGGCGCCCGGTGCTGATCGTCGGCGGCATCCTGACGGCACTGTTCGGCTTCGCCCTGGCGCCGCTGCTGGGCGGCGGCTCGATGCTGCTGGTCACCCTGTTCCTGTGCCTCGGCCTGTTCCTGATGGGGCTGATCTTCGGCCCGATGGGCGCCTTCCTGCCGGAGCTGTTCCCGACCCGGGTGCGCTACACCGGGGCGTCGCTGACCTACAACCTGGCCGGGATTCTCGGCGCGTCGCTGGCGCCCTACATTGCCCAGACGCTGGTCGAGCAGGGCGGGCTCGGCTGGGTCGGCGGCTATATCAGCATCGCCGTGGTGATCAGCCTGG
Source organism: Inquilinus sp. CA228 (assembly GCF_052078665.1). Classification (NCBI taxonomy): domain Bacteria; kingdom Pseudomonadati; phylum Pseudomonadota; class Alphaproteobacteria; order Rhodospirillales; family Rhodospirillaceae; genus Inquilinus; species Inquilinus sp. CA228. The sequence continues at coordinate 64,775 of NZ_JBQJIK010000003.1, forward strand.
TCGCGGTCTGGCTGATCCGCGAGACGCATGACCAGGACCTGACCCGGATGGACCGATGACGGGCGGTCTCGGGCGAGGGGAGGTCTCCCCGCACCAGCCTGTTGGCGCGAATATCACAAAACTGTAATCTTCGCCTTCAACCCTCGGTTGCCAGGGCGTCGCATCTCGGCGTGCCCGGCCGGCCGGGGGCGGGACGGGGGATTGCGGTTGCGGTATCGGGATCGCCTGTGGCGGGAGGTCTGGCGCGTGCTGCGGAACCACCGCCGGCGGGGTGCGTGGCTGGGCCGCAACGTGCTGCGGCGCCTGCTGGCGAAGCGGTTCGGCGCGCTGCCGCCCGGTGACGGCCGCTGGACGATCTTCCGGGAGCTGTGGTCGACCGAGGCGCTGGCGCGTCACGGCGGCGGACGCCATGACCGGACCGAGCCCTGGGGGCTGCAGGGGCCGGTGCTGCTGGCCCGCCGGTCGGGCGAATTCTGGGTGATCGACGGATCGAACCGCATCAACCATTGGGCCGCGGCCGGCGACACCGGCCGGCACGAGGTGCTGGTGATCGACCTCGACCGCCTGGTCGAGACGCGTGGCCCGGTCTGGTCGACGATCGGCCGGGCCGCCGGCCTGGCCCTGCCCTGGCTGCTCGTCGCCGCGGATGCGCCGCTGCTCTGAGGTCCCGGATGCCGGCCGCGCGTCGGCCCAGCCGCGGCAGGGCCGGATCCCCGCGTCCGATGCTCACGGCCCCTTGTCCGCCACGCTCCGGTTCCCGGGGCCGGGGCCGCCGTCGGCTGTCCCATGCTCGGGCAGGCCCAGGCGCCGCGCCAGGGCGGGCGGCCTGAGCAGCATGATGCCGTGCCGCTTGGCATAGGCGGCCTGGCGCTGGAATTCGGCTTCCTCCGGATCGAGCGGCGGCTGGGGATCGGGCGGCCCAGCGGCTGCGGGAGGCCCGGCGCCGCCGGGATCGGGCGGCCGGTCGTCCAGCTTGCGGAAGAGCTTGCCGCCGGGGGCGAAGATCTCGCCGGTGGTGGTGTTGAGGTTGTAGATCTCGTCCCCTGGCAGGCCGAGGTCGGCGGCCGGGATGGTGCGGTAGGTTCCGGGGGTATAGTCGTATCTGCGCGGCGGCGGGGGCGGATTGGCGGCGGCATGGCCGGGGATCTCGTCCCATGGCTTCGGGCCGGCGCCGGCCGGATCGGCCTTCGGCCCGTTCGGGTCGAGGGCGGCGGCGAGGGCGCGGCGGGAGACACCGATCTCACGGCCGAGCCACTGGACCAGGGTCTCGATCGGCAGGGCGGTGTCGGCGAGGTCGGCGTCGATGCGGTCGTCCTCGGTCAGCCGTTCCCAGAGCTCGGTGGTGAGCCTTTCCCTGGCCTCGGGCTTTCCGGCGGCGATGGCGCGGGACATGCGCTCGGCGACGGCGTGGCGCCGGCGGTCCTTCTGGTCCTGCCGCCGGTCCTTGTGGGCCTCTGCTTTGCGCCGCGTCTCCTCCCGCTGCTGGCGCAGCCTGGCCTTCAGCGCGATGGCGCGGCGGATGCCGAGGAAGAGGTTGCTGAAGCCGCCTTCGGCCTTCCCGGCGCGGTCGAGATCGCCGGCCTTGAGGGCGGCGACGCCCTGGGCCTGGAAGCCCGCGGCCAGCGCCTCGGCGAGAGCGGCCATGCGGGACAGCAGCGCGAGGTCGGCCTCGTCCGTGGCCGGCGAAGCGGCGAAGGGAGTCCGGGTCTTGATCGCGCGATCGACCATCCCATCATTAGAACAAAACAGGAACACAGAGTCAAGCGAGAATCGAAATTTGCTGCCGCACCGCCGTCGCGCGAACCCGATGAGCGTCTCGACCGCCGCCGTGGTCTCGCCCCGTTGCGCCTTCCGCAAGCCGGGATCCTGTGGCATATCGCGGCGGGTCGACGGGAATGCACGGCCGAAGAGCGATCCGGCGAGAACCATGCCGGACCGGTGTGCTCTCGCGTTGAGGTCAAGCACCAATCGGGTTGGTCGAAGATGTCGCCAGTGGGATGGAAGGCACTCGGGCAGTGGGGTGAAGACGCAGCTCGCATCGAACCGCTCGCCGGCGGAGTTGCCAACGACGTGTGGAGCGTGCGCGTCAACGGGCAGCTCGCGGTCGGTCGTCTCGGTGCCAGGAGCGACGCCGATCTCGCCTGGGAGACCGAGCTCCTCCGACACCTCGACCGTGAAGGCCTGACCGTGCCGATGCCGATCCCGACGCCGGACGGCCGGCTGTTCGCGGACGGTCTGGTGGTGATGACATATGTGGAGGGCGGGCCGCCCGAGACGGAGGCCGACTGGCGTCGCGTGGCCGACACGCTGCGCCGGCTGCACCGGTTGACGCAGGGCTGGCCGCAGCGCCCGGGCTGGCGGTCGTCGACCGACCTCCTGCACGCCGAGACCGGGACGAAGATCGACCTCGCCGCGATGCCGCCCGAGGGCGTTGCCCGATGCCGGGCAGCGTGGGCGCGGCTGATCGGACGTCGGACATGCGTCGTCCACGGCGACCTCAACCCCGGCAACGTCCGCATGACCGCGGACCGGGTCGCGCTGATCGACTGGGACGAGTCGCATGTCGACGTCCCCGACCTCGACCTGGTGCTGCCCCACAACGCCGCCGGTCTCGACGGCGGCGCGCATGACATCGCCGCGCAAGCATCGGCCGCATGGGAAGCCGCCGTCTGCTGGGACGACGAGCACGCCATCAAGCGGCTTGCCGCAGTTCGAGCGGTCTGAGTAGCGGCAGCGAATCGAGAGGCGGCAGCGGATGTCGTGATCAGCTTCGAGGGTGAGGGGATGGACCCTCGCCCCCGGCTTGTCTCACCTGATCGCCCGCCCGAGATCCGCCGAAACAGGCTCCGGCTTCTGCCGTCCGGCCGTCTCCGCAGCAGCGATGTTCACCCCGACGAAGATTGCCGCCGCGACGAGGAGGGTGAGATTGATCCAAACCCAGCCTGGAATACCGAAGACCGGCATGGTCAGGCTTCCTGTTCCTGGGTTTTATGCCTGGCGGCGCGACGGCTGAGGAGATAGCCGAGCGCCACCACGAAGACCGCGCCGATCGCGGCGGCGGGGAGCTCGATGCGATTTATCAGCCCTTCGCCGAAGGTCCCGAGCAACCACGGGTCGGAAACGAGCATGTCGCCGGCGACCCATCCGAGCAGCGCGGCTCCGGCCCAGACCAGGATCGGCAGACGGCCGAGCAGCGCCATGATGATCGCCGAGCCGGCGACGATGAGCGGCACCGAGATGATGAGGCCGACGATGAGCAGCGTGGTGGAATCCTTCGCCACGGCGGCGATGGCCAGAACATTGTCGAGGCTCATCACCGCATCGGCGATCGCGACGGTGCGGATGGCGTGCCAGAGCCGCGCGGTCTGCTGCACCACGCCGCCGCCATCCTCGTCCTCACTGAGCACCAGCTTGACCGAGATCCACAACAGCAGGCAGCCGCCGACGATCTTCAGGAAAGGGGTCGAGAGCAGCGCGGCGACGACGACCGTGAAGACAATGCGCAGAACCACCGCGACAAGCGCGCCGAGCACCATGCCGGGACGCTGTCTGCCTGGCGGCAGGCCGCGGCAGGCCATGGCGATGACGACGGCATTGTCGCCGGACAGGATGATGTTGATCCAGATGATCTGCACGAGCTTGAGAAGCTCGGGGCCGAGACTTTCCATTGAAACCTGCTCCGAAGGCGTACCGCATGAGCGGATGCGCGACGTCCCGGCCGGCGCGCGGCTGTTGATAGCCGCAGGGTCGCGGGTCATCGCGGACGAGGCGGCCCGGCGCACCCTAGGGCGCGCCAGGCCGCCATCGCTTCAGAGGGTCGGAGGACCTGTGCAGGAATGCGCCGAGGGGCGAGGGAGGAACGGAAGCCAGGCATCGGTCGCCCGATATTCGGCATCCGAGACGCAGTGGAGCTTCGCCAGGGCGAGGAAGGTGGCTTCTTCCCGGTCTGCTTCTTCCTCGGGGTCCTCGGCAACGCTGAGCGTGGCGCTGACGAGGGCCGCAGCGTCGCCCTGCGGATCGGCGGGCGCCGAGACATGGTCCCCGAATTCGTTGCCGGTGAGCGGCGCGTTGAAGGTCGGCGCCACGATTGCCAGCAGCGCGAACAGCACCAGGAGGACCTGCGCAAGGCCGCTATGGAGGCGGGACTGGCGCAGAATGAACCTCTCTCAACACGTCGGTTTCAGGATTTTTTCACATTCGGGGAGGCCCCCCGCCCTGTCAAGCGCCCGGCCGTGCCGGCGCGTGAGAGTGGAATGTCCGCATGTCGCGCTTCGCGGTCAGTCTCTGATGGCTCAGATGTGCCAGAAGCGGGCGCTCAAGAGGCTCTCGATGGGGGCGAGAGCAGTACCTCGAAAGCGGCAGAGGCGAGTAACTGTCCTTCGGCCACCTCGCCTCCGCGATCAGGGCTCGCCAGCCGCCGCCGGCGTTCGGGCGAGCATCCTGCTGGCCTCCTCGATCCTTCGCCTCGAAACACCGGCCGGGGACGCCGGCGTGATCCAGCTTGAAGCGATCAGAGGCCCTGGAAGAACCCGCCGAGGAACGCCGCCGCCTCGTCCGAGAGGCCGACGATCTTGTTGGTGGCCTGGCGGTAGAATTTGAAGTTGAGCTCGGTGCCGGGCCGGCCGTCGGTCCAGTCGGTGAGGGGCCTGAGCTCGCGCCGCCCCAGCGGCCGCCCGGCGAGGGCGGTGCGCCGGATGGTGACGCTCACGCGCGGCGTCTGCCGGGCGACGCCGGGCACCTTCGCGACCGCCTCGGCGGCGGTGACGATGCCGCAGGCGACCAGGCCTCGCCCGCCCTCGGTCTCGCTGGCGAACAGGAACACCGTGTCGCCCGCGGCGATGTGCTTGCCGCCATACATCGTCTTCTGCGCGGTGAAGACGAAGGTCTCCGCCCGCGGATCGCGGATCTCGGCCTTGATCGCGTAGGGCATACGTCTCCTTTCCCGTAAGCGAGACCTTTCCACAACGCCCATCCCTCGCCGTCATTGCGAGGAGGCGAAGCCGACGAAGCAATCCAGAGGCCAGCACGAGCGGCCCTGGATTGCTTCGCTGCGCTCGCAATGACGGTGTTTGGAATTTCGAAAAGGTCTCTTAAGCGGCGGCTAACGGCCCTCTGGGTACATGAGGCTAGCGGCTTCGTGCATGGCCTTCCTGGTGTGTTCATTCGGCGTCAATTTCAACTCTGAGAGGGCCGCCGCTAACTCATCCCATGCCAATCCATATTCACGATGATCAATGAAGTGTTGAATTTTGCTAACGTCCGTTGCGGGAAGACGAGTCTGCTCTTGGTTAAGCGCCGTTTCGAGCAGTGTCTGCAACTGTTCCCACAGTTTCTGATAGTTCATCTCGATCTCCCATTCCGCCGGGAGAGTGCGGGCGTCCGGCAACGTGGAAAACGGTTGAACCTTGCCAATCCCGGATAAGTCGCCGACGCCGCACCGTCAGCCGCCCGGATCACCCCTTCCGGTGGCCGTACAGCGCCTCCGGGTCCTGCAGCACCGACAGGTCGGTGTGCCAGGCGCCGTCGCGCGCGACCCGGAAGAAGCAGCTGCGCCGGCCGGTGTGGCAGGCGACGCCGGTCTGGTCGACCCGCAGCAGCACCGCGTCGCCGTCGCAGTCCAGCCGCAGCTCGACCAAACGCTGCACCTGGCCGGAGGTCTCGCCCTTGCGCCACAGCGCCTGCCGCGAGCGCGACCAGTAGCAGACCCGGCCGGTGACCAGCGTCTCCGCCAGCGCGTCGCGGTTCATCCAGGCCAGCATCAGCACCTCCCCGCTGTCGTGCTGCTGGGCGATGGCGGGAACCAGCCCGTCGGCGTCGAAGCGGACCTCGTCGAGCAGCGTCGCCGCGCTCATGCCGCCGCCCGCAGCCGGTCGAGGCCGGCCTCCAGATCGGCGATCAGGTCGGCCGGGTCCTCCAGGCCGACATGCAGCCGGACGCCCGGCCCCGCGGCCTGCCAGGTGGTGGCGGTGCGGATCTTCTCCGGATGGGTCGGCAGGATCAGGCTCTCATAGCCGCCCCAGCTGGCACCCATCTGGAACAGCTCCATGCCGTCCAGCATCGCCGCCACCTGGGTGGCGGAGGCCGGCCGCAGCTCGATCGCGAACAGGCCGGAGGCGCCGGTGAAGTCGCGCCGCCACAGCGCATGGCCGGGATCCTGCGGCAGGGCCGGGTACAGCACCCGCGACACCTCGGGCCGGGCCTGCAGCCAGCGCGCGATCTCCAGCGCGGTCTCCTGGTGCTGGCGCAGCCGCACCCCCATGGTGCGCAGGCCGCGCTGGGCCAGGTACAGGTCGTCCGGCCCGGCGCAGTGACCGGACGTCACGGCGAAGCTCTTGAGCTTCAGCCAGACCGACCTCTCGCGGGCGCCGACGATGCCCATCATCGCGTCGGAATGGCCGACCATGTATTTGGTCGCGGCATGGACGGTGACGTCGACTCCGTGGCCGAAGGCGTCGAAGCCGAGCGGCGTGGCCCAGGTGTTGTCGAGCGCTGTGAGGACACCGCGCGCCCGGGCGGCGGCGGCGATCGCCGGCACGTCCTGCACCTCGAAGGTCAGCGAGCCCGGGGATTCGAGATAGACCAGCCGGGTGTTGTCGCGGAACAGGCTCTCGATCCCGGCGCCGATCAGCGGATCGTAGTATTCGACCGCGACGCCGAAGCGGCTCAGCACCGCATCGGCATAGCGCCGGGTCGGGCCATAGGCGCTGTCGGTGACCAGCACATGGTCGCCGGCCTTGACGAAGGCGGTGAGGGCGACGTTGACCGCGGCGAGGCCGGAGGAGACGGCGACGGTGCCGTACCCGCCCTCCAGCGCCGTGACCGCGTCCTCGAAGGCCTCGCTGGTCGGGGTTCCGATGCGGCCGTAGCTGTAGACGCCGTGCTCGAAGCCGGCATGCGCCTCGTCCATCGCCGCCACGGTCGGCCACAGCACGGTCGAGCTGTGATAGACGGGCGGGTTCACCATGCCGTGATTCTCACGGGGGTGGCGGCCGGCATGGGCGAGGACGGTGGCGGGGCGGCGGGACTTGGACATGGCGGTCGCTGTCAGTCAGTGGCGGCGTGTGTCAGTCGTCATAACTGACGGGGCCGACATCTTTCGGCCAGCCGGGCGGGCCGGTCAAACCTGATCGATGCAGGGCCGGCCTGATCGCCGGCCGGCGGGGTGCGACGAAAATCGCAGTCCCCTGTCACCGATGTAACACTCTTCCCGCATTCCGCAATGCGACCGTCATCCGGCCCGCCGAGGATGGACGGGTCGATACGATGGGACGCGGATGATGGATATGACGGATTTTCCCAGGCCGACCTGCCGGGTGGTCGGCGCCGGCGCGCGCTTCATCGGCAAGCAGGCGCTGTCCTACACGCCCGGGATCTCGGCCGAAACGGCGGGAGCCACCGGTATCCATCTGCAGCTCGTCACCCTGCCGCCGGGCGTCCGGGCCAAGGCGCATCGCCACGAGGCGCATGAGACCGCGATCCATGTGCTGAGCGGCGAATCCGGCATGTGGTACGGCGACAGGCTGGAGCAGCATCTGATGGTCCGGGCCGGGGAGTTCCTCTACATCCCCGCCGGCATGCCGCACCTGCCCTACAATCCGAGTGCGACCGAGGATTGCGTCGCGGTGATCGCCCGCACCGACCCGAACGAGCAGGAGAGCGTGGTGCTGATGCCGGAGCTCGACGGCATCCACCGGTAGCCGCCGGGGCGGCGGCCGCTACTCGACGTGCTGCTCGATCACCTCGAGGAAGGCGCCGGCGTAGCGCAGCAGCTTGGCCTGGCCGACGCCGGGGATGGTGGCGAACTCCGTCATCGAGCGCGGCCGGGCATGGGCCAGTTCGGTCAGGGTCGCGTCGTGGAAGATGACGTAAGGCGGCACGCCCTGCTCGCGCGCCAGCTCCAGCCGCCGGGCCCGCAGCGCCTGGAACAGCGAGGCCTCGGCCGGGTCGCTGGGCAGCGCCCGCGCGGTGCGGCCGCCCGACTTGCCCGCCGACTTGCCGCGCGCCACCCGCTTCACCGCCTCGCGCCGCAGCTGGATTTCCTTCTCGCCGCGCAGCACCTCGCGGCAGTCGGGCGCCAGATGCAGCCCGCCATGGCCCTCGGTGTCGACGATCAGCAGGCCGGCCGCCACCAGCTGGCGGAACACCGACTTCCACTCCGCCTTCGACAGGTCGCGGCCGATGCCCCAGGTGCTCAGCCGGTCATGGCCGAGCTGGCGGACGCGATCGGTCTCGGTGCCGGTCAGCACGTCGATGACATGGCCGACGCCGAAGCGCTGGCCGGTGCGGTAGACGCAGGACAGCGCCTTGCGCGCCAGCTCGGTGCCGTCGAAGCCCTCGACCGGCTCCAGACAGGTGTCGCAATTGCCGCAGGGCTGCGGCAGCGCGTCGGCGAAATACTCCAGCAGCACCTGGCGGCGGCAGCGCACCGTCTCGCAATAGCCGAGCAGGGCGTCCAGCTTCTGCCGGTCGATCTGCTTCTGCCGCTCCGGCGCGTCCGAGTCGGCGATCAGCCCCTGGATCTTGCCGACATCCTGGATGCCATAGGCCATCCAGGCGTCTGACGGCAGCCCGTCGCGGCCGGCGCGGCCGGTCTCCTGGTAATAGGCCTCCAGGCTCTTCGGCAGGTCGAGATGGGCGACGAAGCGGACGTCGGGCTTGTCGATGCCCATGCCGAAGGCGATGGTCGCGACCATGACCACGCCGTCCTCCTTGAGGAAGCGGTCCTGGTTCGACGCCCGCACCTCGCGGTTCAGCCCGGCATGGTAGGGCAGGGCCTCGATGCCCTCGCCGCGCAGCCACTCCGCCGTGCCCTCGACCTTGCTGCGCGACAGGCAGTAGACGATGCCGGCCTCGTTCGGATGCTCGCTCCGGATGAAGGACAGCAGCTGCGCCTTGGGGTTCTCCTTCGGCACGATGCGGTAGCGGATGTTCGGCCGGTCGAAGCCGGCGACGAAGATGCGGCCGTTCTGCAGCTTCAGCCGCTCGGCGATGTCGCGCCGGGTCGGGCCGTCGGCGGTGGCGGTCAGGGCGATGCGCGGCACGCCCGGATAGCGCGTCGCCAGCGTGTCGAGCTGCAGGTATTCGGGCCGGAAGTCGTGGCCCCATTGCGACACGCAATGCGCCTCGTCGATGGCGAACAGCGCCAGCTTGCAGTCGTCGAGCATGTCGAGCAGCCCATCGGTCAGCAGCCGCTCGGGCGAGACGTAGAGCAGGTCCAGCTCGCCCGACCGCATCGCCCGGGCGATGTTGCGCGATTCGCCGGGCGGCAGGGCCGAGTGCAGCGCCGCGGCGCGGACGCCGAGCTGGCGCAGCGTCTCGACCTGGTCCTGCATCAGCGCGATCAGCGGCGACACCACGACGCCGAGCCCCGGCCGCACCAGCGCCGGCACCTGGTAGCACAGCGACTTGCCGCCGCCGGTCGGCATCAGCACCAGCGCGTCGCCGCCGGAAATCACCTGGGCCACGATCTCGGCCTGCTCGCCGCGGAAGGCGGAGTAGCCGAAGACGTCGTGCAGGACTGAGAGGGGGTCAAGGGGCATCCCCCGCTTATAGCGGGCGGCGGCCTCGAACCAAATACCCGATTGCGATCGGGGTTCGACCACAACAGATTGTGGTCGAACGGCTTCGTCGCATCCAGGCCTGGAGGGTCAGGCGGGCGCCAGATCCGGGCTGGCCGGCGCCTCCGCCGGCACCCTCCGGCGCCGCGCGATCAGCAGGATGGCGAAGCCCACGATGGTGGTCAGCACCGGCAGCACATACATGATCGGCAGCAGCTGCAGCGAATCGCGGGCCACGCCGGCGATGCTCATCGTGGTCGCCTGCACCGCGACCACGCCGACGGCGGCGATCAGGATGCGGCGGCTCAGGCCGCGGCGGTTGTAGTCGCCGCTCAAGAGGACGCCGAGGCAGAGCACGACATAGGCGAAGGGCAGCAGCGGGTCGGTGATGCGCTTGTGCCCCTCCATCACCAGCCGGCCGTAATTCCGCATGTCGCGGGGCGACGTCGGGTCGGGGTGCAGCAGGTCGGGCAGGAACCGCTCCGACGGGGCGCGGTAGCTGCGGGCCAGGTCCTCGACGCCGGGGGTGTTCAGCGGCACGGTGTAGCTGTCGAAGGCGACCGGGTCGACCTTGCCGGTCTTGCGGTCGAGCTGCTGGATCACGCCCTTCAGGGCCACGATCCGCGGCCCGTCCTCGCTGTCCTCGACATAGCCGCGGTCGGCGATGATGGTGACCGGCTGGTCCTCGTTGTCGGTGCTGTGCACCAGGATGCCGCTGAGGTCGCCGGTCACCGGGTTGCGGTCGCGCACGAACACCGTCTTGTTGTCGCCGATGGCGTTGAACTCGCCGGTCTGCAGGAAGGCGGCCGAGACGTCGGACTGGGCCATCGCCGTCAGGTCGCGGAACTCGCGATTGGCCACCGGCCAGAAATACAGGGTCATGGTGTAGCTGAGGGCGGTGATGATCAGGCCCATCGCCAGGCCGGGCAGGGCCAGCCGCAGCTGGCCGATGCCGGCGCCGCGCATGACCAGCAGCTCGCCGTCCGACAGCATCCGGTTGTAGACGATCAGGCAGGCGGCCACGACGCCGACCGGCAGCACCGCGATCAGGAACTCCGGCATCGACAGGAAGACGAGCTCGAGGAACAGCCCGACCCCGACGCCGCCGTCGACGATCAGCTGGATCAGCCGCATCGAGGTGGTGAGCATGATCGCGAAGACCAGGATCACGGTGGCAAGCACCGTTGCGACCGCGATCTGGCGGAAGATGTAGCGGCTGAGGAGCGACATGGCGGCACCGTATACACGAGGCGCGAAGCGACGGCCAATGTTGCCAAGCGTCGCGGCGCTGATCCAGAATGCCGCGTGCCGAAAAGCACGACAAATCAAGGCGTCGGCCAATTTGCCGTGCCGTCTGAGGAAACCCAGGGAAGATTCTGACAATGCTCAAGAATATCGATCCGATCATCACCCCGGATCTGCTCACGGTGTTGGCCAGCATGGGGCATGGCGACGACCTGGTGATCTGCGACACCAACTTCCCGTCCCGGTCGGTGGCGCAGCACACCATGGTCAAGGCGCCGATCGAGCTGCCGAATGTCAGCGCCGCCCGGGCCGTGCGCGCGATCCTGTCGCTGATGCCGCTCGACAGCTTCGTCGACCATCCGGCGCGGCGCATGGAGGTGGTGGGCCAGCCGGACGAGATCCCGGAGGTGCAGCGCGAGGTCCAGGCCGAGATCGACCGGGCCGAGGGCCGGTCCTGGCCGATGGGGTCGGTCGAGCGCTTCGCCTTCTACGAGGACGCCAAGCAGGCCTATGCCGTGGTCCGGGCCGGGGAGGGGCGGTTTTACGGCTGCTTCCTGCTGAAGATGGGCGTGGTGCCGCCGAAGTAGGAAACAGCCGATGACCTCGCCGAAGATCGCCATCCAGGGCGTGTTCGTCGCCGACCTCGCCTTCCGCGCCGCCCGGCTGCCGGTGATGGGCGAGACCCTGCTGTCCAACGGCTTCAAGCTCGGCCCGGGCGGCAAGGGCTCGAACCAGTCGGTCGCCGCGGCCCGGGCCGGTGCCGACGTCGCCTTCATCACCAAGCTCGGCACCGACCCGTTCGGCCAGATGGCGCGCGGCCTCTATGCCGCCGAGGGGATCGACGCGACCCATGTGCTGACCGATCCGGAGCGGCCGACCGGGGCCGCCTTCATCTTCGTCGACGGCAAGACCGGCGAGAACGCGATCATCATCGAGCCGGGGGCCGCGGCGGCGCTGACCGAGGCCGAGATGGAGGCGGCGGCGCCCGCCATCGCTGTCGCGAGGGTCTTCGTCGCCCAGCTCGAGCTGCCGCTGCCGGTGGTGCGCCGCGGGCTGGAGATTGCCCGGCGGCACGGGGTGACCACGATCCTGAACCCGGCCCCGGCCACCACCCTGCCGGACGATCTCTATCCCCTGGTCGACTACCTGACCCCGAACGAGACCGAGGCCGAGAGCCTGGTCGACTTCGCGGTCGACAGCGGCCAGCAGGCGGCGCGGGCGGCGGAGGTGCTGCTGGACAAGGGCGTCGGCACGGTGATCGTCACCCTCGGGGCCAAGGGTGCCCTGCTCACGAGCCGGTCGGAGACCGTGCATGTCCCGGCCTTCTCGGCGGGAGCGGTGGTCGAGACCGCGGGGGCGGGCGACGCCTTCAACGGCGGCTTCGCCCTGGCCCTGGCCGAAGGCCGGCCGGTGGCCGAGGCGGTGCGCTTCGGCTGCGCCGTCGCCGGCATCTCGGTGACCCGTCCCGGCACGGCGCCGTCGATGCCGCGGCGCGACGAGATCGAGGCGCTGCTCCGCCAGAACTGATCCCGGCAAGTCCCTGATTGTGCCGTCATCGCGAGCCGGCTTCGGGGGCCGCGATGGCGGTGCTTTGGCCGTCGGGCCTGACTATCATTTTATGCAAAATAAAATAGAAATATCCGAGAATCATTACAGTAATTGATGAGTGATGATTCCTGTCTTTCTGCATAAATTCTTATTCTTCTCTGAAATACGTGTTAGCCTCGGCAGCAGAGGCTCGAAACCGTCAAAAGAACGGTAGCGTCTGGGAATACTCATTCCCTGGAGGAGGAGACGATGGCTTCGACAAGTTCCTTGGATGGACTTCTGGATGAAGACGGCTTGCTGGGAGGGCTGCTGGGCGGTCTGCTCGGTGAGGACGGTCTGGTGGGAGGGCTGCTGGACGGCCTGCTCGGCGATGGCGGCCTGCTGGGCGGCGTCATCGACGGCGTCGGCGGCCTGCTGGGCGGTGTTCTCGGCGGTATCGGCGGGCTGCTCGGCGGGCTCCTGGACGGCCTGCTCGGCGGCCTGCTCGGCGGCGGCCTGAACGGCCTGCTCGGCAATCTGCTGGGCGAGCTCGGCGACGCCGGCGGCCTGCTCGGCGAGCTGCTCACCCCCGACCTGATCGGTGGCGTGGTGTCCGGCCTGCTCGGCAATCTCGGCGGCCTGCTGGGCGGCGCGATCGGCGGCGTGCCGATCGGCGACCTGCTCGACGGGCTGTTCGGCGACGGCGGCCTGCTCAGCCCCGACGGGCTGCTCGGCGGCCTGCTGGGCGAGGACGGGCTGCTGACCCAGCTGGTCGAGGTCCTGGGCAGCGGCGGCGACCTGATCGGCGCGCTGCTCGACCCCAATGGGCTGCTCGGCGGCCTGGTCGACACGGTCGGCGGCCTGGCCGATGGCCTGGTGGGCGACAACGGGCTCGTCACCAGCCTGATCGGCGGCCTGCTGGGCGATGTCGGCGGGCTGTTCGACGACCTGACCGTCACCGGCATCGTCGGCAACCTGCTCGATCCGGACGGCCTGATCGGCGGGCTGCTGTCGGATCTCGGCGTCAGCAGCGACATCGGCGAGATCATCGGCGGCATCTTCGATCAGCTGCCGGGGCTGGACCTGCTCGACAGCCTGCTGACCGACGGCATCCTCGGCGGCCTGCTCGGCGACGTGCTGGGCCCGGACGGCAACGGCCTCACCGACCTCCTGCTCGGCGCCCTCGGCAGCCTGTCGCCGGATGTGCTGATGGCCAACATCGTCGACAGCGGCGGCGTGCCCGGCCTGCTCGACAGCGTGCTCGGCGGTGCCGTCGGCGTGCTCGACACGCTGCTGACCGACGTGCTGGGCGGGGCGCTGAGCGGCGGCCTGCTGCAAGGCGACGGCGGCCTGATCGGCAACCTGTTCGGCGAGTTCGGCATCCTCGGCGGTGACCAGGTCGGCCTGCGCGACGCGCTCGGCGACGGGCTGATCGGGGACGTGTTCAACACGCTCCTGGATGTCGGCGTGCTGGTGGCCGGGGGCGAGGTGATCAAGGTCGCCGGCCCGCTCGCCATCGCCGGCACCGTGGCCGACCTCCTGGCCGGCGACAACGGCCTGCTGCACGGCCTGGTGCCGGAGGCGCTGCTCAACCAGGTGTTCGGCGAGGACGGCGTGCTCGGCGCCGCGCTGGAAAGCCTGGTCGGCGGCGTCAACGGCCGCGACGGGCTGCAGGCCGTGCTCGACATGACCGTGATGAACATCTCCGACGTGGTCCAGGACCTGAAGGAGGTGATCGCCGAGTTCCAGGACATCGGCATCGCCGTGCCGCAGCTCGACGGCCTGATCGCCCTGGCCGGGACGCTCGAGGAGGTCGCGGAGACGACGGCGCAGGTGTTCACCGATCTGCATGGCGTGATCCGCGACATCAACGACATCCGGGTCGGCACCTCCGGTGCGGACACGATCAACGGTTGGCTCGGCGACGACCAGCTCGACGGCGGCGCCGGCAGGGACGAGCTCTCCGGCGGCACCGGTGACGATCTCCTGAAGGGTGGCGCCGCCGGCGACACCCTCAAGGGCGGCATCGGCGACGACATCCTGATCGGCGGCGCCGGCACCGACGCCATGATCGGGGGCGGCGGCGCCGACATCTTCCGCTTCGCCGCCGCGTCGGAGTCGACGGCGGGGGTCGGCCGGGACTTCGTCATCGACTTCATCCATGTCGAGGGCGACAAGATCGACCTGGCGGCGATCGACGCGAACACCCGGGTCTTCGGCAACCAAGCCTTCACCTATATCGGCAACCAGACCTTCCACAACGTCGCGGGCGAGCTGCGCTTCTCCGGCAGCATCCTGGCCGGCGACACCAACGGCGACGGCCGGGCGGATTTCGAGGTCTTCGTCCGGATGCACGGCGCCCTGGTGGCGGGCGACTTCGTGCTCTGACCGGTTTTCCGGTCCCAGCGGCCGCGCGGCGTCCATCGCCGCGCGGCCTTTTTTATGGGCGCTGCGCATCCGGGACCCCAGTTGATTTTCTCGGGCCGGACGCCTATCTCACTCCTTATGAGAACACCTTGGACGAACCCGTTGGCGGCACGTCGAACGCCGCTTCACGCCCGGGGCTGCTGACCTCGGGGGCGCCGCCCCCCAGGCCCGAGCCGCCCCGCCGTCCGTTCTCGTCCCCGTCGCACCCCGCGACCCGTTTTCCCAGACACAAGACTTCGCATCCCGGCCGTCCCGATGCGCCGGGAAGCGCCCAAACCCTCCGGGCATGACCCCGGAGCGGCCGATCAGAAGAAAGGAAAGTCGGCATGTCCCGCAGAAGCCTGCCCAAGCGGCCGGAGATCCACGTCACCGCCGGCGACTATGATCGCCTTGCGGCGCTGGCCGACGCCGCGGCGGATGCCTTCCCGGCGATCGCCGACTTCCTGGCGGCGGAGCTCGACCGCGCCCAGATCATCGACGCGACCGCGGCCAAGGGCGTGGTCCAGATGCGCTCGACCGTCGCCTATCGCGACGACGAGACCGGCGAGGAGCACACGGTCACCCTGGTCTATCCGGAGGAGGCCGACATCGAGGCCGGACGGCTGTCGGTGTTGACCCCGGTCGGCGCCGCGCTGATCGGCCTGCGCCGGGGCCAGACCATCACCTGGATCACCCCCTCCGGCAAGCCGCGCAACCTGACCGTGGTCCGGGTCGAACCCGCCGTCCGCCCGGCCGTGTCCTGACCTTCAGACTTCCTCGACGATAGGAGCGGTGCGATCCCTCCAGCGTGATCTGACCCAAGATCAGCTGGCTCTAGCCCCGCAGCCCCGCCACCAGCCCGGCCAGGTCGTCCATGTGCGGGCAGATCAGCCGGGCGCCGGCGGCGCGCAGCCGGTCGGCATGGCCGTCGCGGATGTGGCGGCCGCCGAGGAAGCCGATTACCGTCATGCCGGCGGCGACGCCGGCCGTGGTGCCGGTGACGCTGTCCTCGATCACCAGGCAGCGGCCGGACTCGACGCCGAGCCGCGCCGCCGCATGCAGATAAAGGTCCGGCGCCGGCTTCGGCCGCGCCACCGCCTCCGGCGTGTAGACATGCTCGCCGAACAGGCGAGTCAGGCCGGCGATCTCGAGCGAGCGGCGGACCCGGCCCAGATGGCTGTTCGAGGCCACCGCCATCGGCAGGCCGAGGCCCGCCAGCGCCGGCTGCACGCCGGGGATGGCGTCGAGGCTGAGCGCCAGGGCGTCGTCGATCACCTGCGCCATGCGCGGGCCGATATCCTCCGGGAACACCGTGCCGAAGCGCGCCGCCACCTGGCGCACGATGTGCAGGTCGGGCGTGCCGACCAGCTGCTCCACCAGCTCCTCGACCGGCGCCTGCGGCTCATACTGCGCGATCAGCTCCGCCACCGCCCGGCAGGCGATGATCTCGCTGTCGACCAGCACCCCGTCGCAGTCGAAGATCACCGCCGAGATGCCGCCGGCCGACGGGGCTGGCGCGGCATTCCGCACGGGGTCGACGGTGTCCATCACATCCTTCTCCATCCGGTTCCGCCGGTTGCGTCGGCGGGGCGAGTCACCATAACGTACGACAAGTCAACGAAGCCGCGAGACAGCGGCGCGGCGAGGGGGAGGCACGGACTTTGCGGGAGCCGATCAAGCACGCCTTCATCTGGCCGGCTTTCCTGGTCGTGCTGCTGGTCGGCATCTTTCCCCTCATCTACTCGCTGACGATCAGCTTCCAGAGCATGCGGCTGGTGCCGCCACTGCCGCCGCGCTTCGTCGGGCTCGACAACTACGCCTCGCTGCTCGCCAATCCGCGCTTCTGGGCCACCGTGCGGACGACCGCGACCATCGTCTTCATCTCGGTCTCGGTGCAGTACGTGCTCGGCTTCGCCATCGCGCTGGCGCTGCATAGCAAAATTCCGGGCGAGCGTCTGTTCCGCGTCGGCTTCCTGCTGCCGATGCTGATGGCGCCGATCGCGGTGTCGCTGGTCGGGCGCATGCTGTTCCATTCCACCGTCGGCCCGATCAACGATCTGTTCACCCAGTTCGGCCTGCCGAACCTGCCGTTCCTGACCAATGCGACCTGGGCGCTCGGCACCATCATCGCGGTCGAGGTCTGGCAATGGACGCCCTTCATCATCCTGATGATGCTGGCCGGGCTGCAGAGCCTGCCGCAGGACGTCTACGAGGCGGCGCAGCTGGAGAATGCCAGCGCCTGGCAGCAGTTTTGGGGCATCACCTTCCCGATGCTGCTGCCGATCTCGGCCGCGGTCGTGTTCATCCGCATCATCGAGGGCTTCAAGATCATCGACACGGTCTTCGTCCTGACCGGCGGCGGCCCGGGCGTGTCGACCGAGACCCTGACCCTGTTCGCCTATCAGGAGGGGTTCAAGAAGTTCAACCTCGGCTACACCGCGGCGCTCAGCTTCCTGTTCCTGATCGTGATCACCGTCTTCGGCACGATCTATCTCGCGATCCTGAAGCCGCATCTGGAGAAGCAGCGATGAGCCGGGGCGATCTTCAGCGCGGGAGCACGAAGCGCGGCCTGGTCTTCCTGCTCTGCCTGGGCTGGTTCCTGGTGACGATGTTCCCGATCTACTGGACGCTGATCACCTCGTTCAAGCCGCCGACCGCGGTCAGCGGCGGGCCGACCTACCTGCCCTGGATCGATTTCGAGCCGACGCTGCAGGCCTGGATCGACGCCTTGACGGGCGTCCGCGGCAACTTCATCACGCCCTTCGTCAACTCCACCCTGATCGGGCTGTCGGCGACCGTCCTGTCGGTGGCCCTGGGGTCGATGGCGGCCTATGCGCTGGTGCGCTTCCCGTTCCAGGTCCGGCTG
The DNA here is from genome assembly GCF_052078665.1 of Inquilinus sp. CA228. NCBI lineage: Bacteria > Pseudomonadati > Pseudomonadota > Alphaproteobacteria > Rhodospirillales > Rhodospirillaceae > Inquilinus > Inquilinus sp. CA228. Next base: position 82,376 of record NZ_JBQJIK010000003.1, read on the forward strand.
CTGGCCGGGGTCGCCTTCGCCGTGGTCGCGATCGGCGGCTTCCTGCTGCTGCAGAACGTCGTCGGCCTGACCCGGGTGCAATCCCTGGGCAGCGCGCTGGTGGCGGCGCTGGTGGTGTCGATCGCGCTCAACGCCCTGCGCCTGCCGGGTCCGGTGCTGGGCAATGACGACGTCGTGTTCTGGTTCGTCAGCCAGCGCATGTTCCCACCGATCGTCACCGCCTTCGCGCTCTACCTGCTCTATTCCGAGATCGGCAAGGCCGGGCTGCCGCTGCTCGACAGCTTCTGGGGCATGACGCTGTGCTACACCGCGTTCTCGCTGCCGATCGTGGTCTGGTTGATGCGCGACTTCTTCCAGGCGCTGCCGGTCGAGATCGAGGAGGCGGCGCTGGTCGACGACGTGCCGCGCTTCCGCGTCTTCCTCGAGATCGTGCTGCCGATGGCGCGGCCCGGGCTGATCGCCACGGCGATGATCACGCTCAGCTTCGTCTGGAACGAGTTCCTGTTCTCGCTGCTGCTGACCGCGGGAAGCTGGCAGACCCTGCCGATCATGCTGTCGGGGCAGAACTCCTATCGCGGCGACGAATGGTGGGCGATCTCGGTCGCCGCCATGATCTCGATCGGGCCGATGATGGTGATGGCGATTCTCCTGGCCAGGCTGATGCGATCAGGCCTGCTGCTGGGCAGCATCCGATGATCGCGACACAGGGAGGAACAACAATGAAGACCATGCTTCTCGCCGCCGCCGGCGCGTGCGCGCTGACCGCGGCGCTCCACGGCCCCGCCGCCGCGGCCTGCGACCCGGACTATTCCGGGGTGACGCTGACCGCGGGCTCGCAGACCGGGCCGTTCATCGCCCTGGCGCTGCAGATGGCGGCCAAGACCTGGGAGCAGAAGACCTGCGGCAAGGTCAATGTCGTCGAGTTTCCGTTCGGCGAGCTGTATCCGAAATACCTGACGGCGATGACCGCCGGCGAATCGACCTTCGACGTCATCACCTTCGCCCCGGCCTGGATGCCGGACTTCTCACCCTACCTGTCGGAGATGCCGGACTCGGTGCGCCAGGGCAAGGATTGGGAGGATATCGCGCCGGTCTACCGCGACCGGCTGATGGTGTGGGACGGCAAGCACCTGTCGCAGACCATCGACGGCGACCTCCACACCCTGTCCTACCGCAAGGACCTGTTCGACGACCCGAAGGAGAAGGAGGCGTTCAAGGCCAAGTACGGCTACGACCTGGCCGCGCCGAAGACCTGGAAGGAATATTACGACATCGCCGAGTTCTTCACCCGGCCCGACCAGAAGCTGTGGGGCACGGCGGAGGCGTTCCGGCGCGGCGGCCAGCAGTTCTGGTTCTTCTTCACCCACGCCGCCAGCTACACCAACGACCCGCAGAACCCCGGCAGCATGTTCTTCGACCCGGAGACGATGGACGCCCAGGTCAACAACCCCGGCTGGGCCAAGGCGCTGGAGGACTACATCAAGTCGGTGAAGTTCTCGCCGCCGGGGGCGCTGAACTTCTCCTCCGGCGACATCCGCACCGCCTTCTCCGGCGGCCAGGTGGCGATGAACTTCGACTGGGGCGACACCGGCGTGATCGCCGCCGACAAGACGCAGAGCACGGTGGCCGGCCATGTCGGCTCGGCCCTGACCCCGGGCTCGACCGAGATCTGGAACCACAAGACCAAGGCCTGGGACAAGTCCGACCAGCCGGTGTTCTCGCCCTTCATGGCCTTCGGCGGCTGGCAGGCGGCCGTGCCCTCGGCGGGCAAGAACGTCGAGGCTGCCTGGAACTACGTCGAATGGGTCTCGAACCCGGAGAACAGCGGCGTCGCCACGGTGACCGGCGGCTCCGGCGTCAACCCCTACCGCCTGAGCCATTTCGCGCCCGACCGCTGGCTGGCCAAGATGACCAAGGAGGAGGCCGACGAGTACCTGGCGGCGCAGCGCGGCAGCCTCGAGGCCAAGAACGTGGCGCTCGACATGCGCATCCCCGGCTACTTCTCCTACACCGAGGTGCTGGAGATCGAGCTGTCCAAGGCGCTGGCGGAGCAGACGACGCCGCAGCAGGCGCTCGATACGATCGCCCAGGAGTGGAACAAGCTGACCGACGAGTTCGGCCGCGACACCCAGCTCGCCGCCTATCGCGCCTCGATGGGCCTGCCGCCCCTGAAGAAGTAGATCGGACCCGCCCCGCCGCGCGCCGCGGCGGGGCGAAGCCCGAGTGCTCGAGACCCAAGGACATCATGGCCCGCGTCAGACTCGAAGCCGTCACCAAGGCCTATGGCGACGTGCCCGTCATCCCGTCGCTCGACCTCGAGGTCGCGGACCGCGAATTCGTCGTGCTGGTCGGCCCCTCGGGCTGCGGCAAGACCACGACCCTGCGCATGATCGCCGGGCTGGAGGCCGCGAGCGGCGGCTCCATCCGGATCGGCGACCGCGACGTCACCCAGCTGCGCCCCGGGCTGCGCAACTGCGCCATGGTGTTCCAGAACTACGCGCTCTACCCGCACATGACGGTGCGCGAGAACATCGGCTACGGCATGAGGGTGCGGGGCGAGCCGAAGGCGACGGTCGATTCCAAGATCAAGGATGCGGCGCGGATCCTCGGCCTCGATCCCTATCTCGACCGCCGGCCGAAGCAGCTGTCGGGCGGCCAGCGCCAGCGCGTCGCCATCGGCCGCGCCATCGTCCGCGACCCGGACGTGTTCCTGTTCGACGAGCCGCTGTCCAACCTCGACGCCAAGCTGCGGATCGAGATGCGGGCCGAGATCAAGGCGCTGCACCGGCGCCTGCAGACCACCATCGTCTACGTCACCCATGACCAGGTCGAGGCCATGACCATGGCCGACCGGGTGGTGGTGATGAACCAGGGCCGGATCGAGCAGGCGGCCGAGCCGCTGACCCTCTATGAGCGCCCGGCCAACCTGTTCGTCGCCGCCTTCATCGGCGCGCCGAGCATGAACTTCCTGCCCTCGACCCTCATTGCCGATGGTGGCTCGCCCGGGCTGCGCCTGGCGGACGGCACGGTGCTGCCGGTGCCCACGGCCAAGCGCGCGGCGCTGGCCGGGCGCGACGGCCTGGCCGTCACCATCGGCCTGCGGCCGGAGCATGTGGCCGGCGGCGCCACGGGCCCGGTGACGCTGCCGATCCTGCCGCGGGTGATCGAGCCGCTCGGCGCCCACACCCTGGTCCTGGGCGAGGTGGCGGGCGGCAAGTTCACCGCCCAGGTCGACGCCCATTTCCCGGCCCGACCGGACGAGCCGACGACGATCAGCCTCGACCCCGAGCGGCTGCACCTGTTCGAGACGGAGAGCGGACAGGCGGTGTGATGGGGCTTGCGACCTGCTTGGTGTATGACAATATCATACTCACGAGTTGTTTCGTCGGAGCTTGCTGATGGCCCGCACAAGCCGCCCTGTCACCGTCACTCTGGGTGACCTGCAGGAACATGTCGAAGCCCGCGTAAGGTCAGGGGCATATGCCTCGACCAGCGAGGTCCTGCGGGCCGCGGTTCGGGCGCTGGATCGCGAGGAACAGGCGATCGGCGATTGGCTGAAGGAGAAGGTCGATGAGGCCTTCGCCGATCCGGGCCCTAGCGTACCGGCCCGCGACGTCTTCCGCCGGCTGCGGGCCTATCACGCCGAGCAGGCCGAGGCGGACACGGAGTGAAGTACCAGGTTCGGTTCAGGCCGCGGGCCGAAGCGGACCTGTTCGATCTGCATCGCTATATCGCCGCCGCATCGGGCCGCGCTGCCGCGGGCGGCTATATCGATCGGATCGAGGCGGCCTGCCTGTCGCTCGAAACCTTTCCGGAGCGCGGCACGCGTCGAGACGACATCCGTCCGGGCCTTCGGGTGATGGGATTCGAGCGCCGGGCCGTGATCGTGTTCCAGATATCCGGCGACGAGGTGGTCATTGCCCGCGTCTTCTACGGGGGCCGCGACTACGAACGGGCCTTGCTTGGCGCGACCGACGATTGATCGTCCGATCCTTCGCGACCTGTGCCGTCACGCCTTCGGCTTGCCGTAGACTCCGCGCAGGAAGAAATCCCAGATCGCGTAGACCAGGGCGGCGCCCCACAGGAACAGCCACAGCTGGTCGCCCAGCCACAGGAACTCCGCCGCCAGGGCGGCGATCAGGAAGACGACGATCAGCAGCCGGACCCAGAGGGGTTCGAGCCAGGGATGGGCTTGCGGCGTCGGCATCGTCTCCAGCGGGTCCGGCAGGGCAGGGGCGGGGAGAGTGGCACGGACCGCGCCCGGCAGCCAGCCCGTCGCGGCGCGCCACGCCCCGCGCTATGGTCGGGGGATTCGCGACCGAGAGGACCCCGCCGATGCCGAAGATCATCCTCGACTGCGACGTCGGCATCGACGACGCGCTCGCCATCCTGTGGCTGGCCGACCGGCCGGGGGTTGAGATCGCGGCGCTGGGCAGCGTGCACGGCAACGCCCACGCCGATACCGCGGCGGCCAACGCCCAGCACGTCTTCGACCTGGTCGGGCTGGGCCATGTCCCGGTCGCCGTTGGGGCCGAGTCGCCGCTGGCCCAGCCGGTCAGCATCAGCGGCCATGTCCATGGCGATGACGGCCTCGGCGGCCACGGGCCGAAGGCGCCGCCGCGGCCCTTCGCGGCCGAGACCGCGGCCGAGCAGCTGGTCCGGCTGGCGCGGGCCGAGCCGGGCGCCTTTACCCTCCTGGCCACCGGCCCGCTGACCAACCTGGCGCTGGCGCTGCATCTCGAGCCGGACCTGCCGAAGCTGGTCGACCGGGTGGTGGTGATGGGCGGCGCGGTGACGGTGCCGGGCAACATCACTGCCGCCGCCGAGGCCAACATCTTCCACGACCCGGAGGCGGCGGAGGCGGTGTTCGCCGCGTCCTGGCCGGTCACCCTGGTCGGGCTGGACGTCACCATGACCGCCTGGCTGGGCGCGGCGGAGCTGGCGCGGATCGAGGCCGATCCCCGGCCGCGCGGGCGCTTCGCCTGGTCGATCCTGCAGCATTATGTCGACTTCTATCACGGCCGCTACGGCATCCGCGGCTGCGCCCTGCACGATCCGGCGGCGGCGATGCTGCTGCTCGACCCCGGCCTCGCCGAGTACACCGACTGGCCGGTGCGGGTCGAACTCAGCGGCGACCTGACCCGCGGCATGACCCTGGCCGACCGCCGCGGCATCCCGGAAGAGCAGGGGGCGGCGCGGCCCGCCATCCGGGTGGCGACCCGGATCGACCGCGACCGCGTGGTCGGCGGCTTCCTCGACGGGCTGCTGCGCTGATGGCGGGAAGTCGACCGGCCGGTCTATTCTTGCCGATTGTCGCGATACATCCGGTCGAGCCCGGGCCCCTGCCGAAAGAACGATCAACCCCTGCACGAGGAATGGTCGGATGATTACTCCGGAAGCACGCGGCTCGCCAATCGCTTGACTGAAATACCGTATTTCAACGGTATTTCAACGGTCCCGCAGCCGCGGCAAACCAAAAAAAGCCGTGCATTCATCCATAATGTTCCATTAAATGACCCTCCCCCGGCAGCGTGCTGCCGGGACGATCTTGCGGTTTCGCTCCGGCGAAGGCCGAGGCAAAAAGGGGAGGTTTCATGAAGGTTCGTATTCTGCTGGCAGCGGGGGCCGCGGTCGTCGCCGCGGCGGGCTTCACCGCTTCGGCCCAGGCCGGCGCGACGTTTGATGCCGTCAAGCAACGCGGCTTCATCCAATGCGGCGTCAACACCAGCCTGGCCGGCTTCGCGCTGCCGGACAGCCAGGGCAAGTGGACCGGCATCGACGTCGACACCTGCCGCGCCCTGGCCGCGGCGGTGTTCGGCGATTCCGAGAAGGTCAAGTTCACCCCGCTGAACGCGCAGGTTCGCTTCACCGCGCTGCAGTCGGGCGAAGTCGACGTGCTGGCCCGCAACACCACCTATTCGCTGTCGCGCGACACCTCGCTCGGCCTCAGCTTCACGGCCGTCAACTTCTATGACGGCCAGGGCTTCATGGTGAACAAGTCGCTCGGCGTGGCGAGCGCCAAGGATCTGAACGGCGCCACCATCTGCGTCCAGCCCGGCACCACCACCGAGCTGAACCTGACCGACTGGTTCCGCGCCAACAAGCTGGACTTCAAGCCGGTCGTGATCGAGAAGCTGGAGGATGTCGAGGCCGCCTTCTTCTCCGGCCGCTGCGACGCCTACACCACCGACGCCTCGGGCCTGGCCGGCACCCGCGCCGCCAAGGCGCCGACGCCGGACGACTACATCATCCTGCCGGAAATCATCTCCAAGGAGCCGCTGGCGATCGCCGTGCGGCAGGGCGACGACCAGTGGGCCGACATCACCCGCTGGGTGTTCTTCGCCCAGGTCCAGGCCGAGGAGAGCGGCGTCACCAGCGCGAACATCGACAGCTTCGCCGATTCCCCGGATCCGACGATCCAGCGCCTGCTGGGCAAGACCCCGGGCATGGGCGAGGCGCTCGGCCTGCCGGAGACCTGGGCCTACAACGCCATCAAGCAGGTCGGCAATTACGGCGAGATGTTCGAGCGCAATGTCGGCGAGAAGACCCCGCTGGGCCTCAAGCGCGGCCTGAACGCGCTGTGGACCCAGGGCGGCCTGCAATACGCGCCGCCGATCCGGTAACCAGCGATCGATGCCGCCGACCCCGCAACGGGTCGGCGGCATTGTTTTCGGGGCCTGGGATCTTCGGGCCAAGAAGAAGCGACAGGGCGGTTTGAGCGAGGTGTGACGCAATGACCATGGACGTTGCCGCGGCAGGAACTGCCGTGCGCCGTGGATCCGCATTCAACGACCCCAGACTCCGTGCGATTTTCTACCAGATTGTCCTGCTGCTGGTGGTCGTCGGCGTCGGCTGGTTCCTGGTCTCCAACCTGATTCACAACCGCGAGGTCCGCGGCATCCAGACGGGCTATGGCTTCCTCAACCGCGAGGCCGGCTTCGCCATCTCCGAGACGCCGATCTCCTATTCGCCCAGCGACCCCTATGCCCGCGCCTTCCTGGTCGGGCTGGCGAACACGCTGAAGGTCTCGATCCTCGGCATCATCCTGGCGACCCTGCTGGGCCTGGTGGTCGGCGTCAGCAAGCTGTCCTCGAACTGGCTGCTGGCCAAGCTCGCCGCGGGCTATGTCGACCTCGTCCGCAACATCCCGCTGACCGTGCAACTGCTGCTCTGGGCCGGGCTGATCCGGGTCAGCGCCCCGCCGCCGCGCCAGGCGGCGAACCCGGTGCCCGGCGTCTTCATCAGCAATCGCGGCATCCAGGTCCCCTCGATCGAGGACAACCCGGTCTTCCTGTGGATGCTGGTCGCGGCGCTGGTGGCGCTGGTCATCGGCTGGGGCATCACCCGCTGGGCCAGGCAGCGCCAGGCGGCGACCGGGCAGCCGTTCCACAGCTTCTGGGTCGGGCTCGGCCTGTTCATCGGCCTGCCGCTGGTGGTCTGGCTGGCCGGCGGCGCGCCGGCCGCCTTCGAGATCCCGGAGCTGAAGGGCTTCAACTTCCAGGGCGGCTGGACGCTGACGCCGGAATTCGCGGCGATGGTGATCGGCCTGACCGTCTACACCGCCGCCTTCATCGCCGAGATCGTGCGCGGCGGCATCCTGGCCGTGTCGCACGGCCAGACCGAGGCGGCCCGCGTGCTCGGGCTGCATTCCGGCGTCACGCTGCGCCGCATCGTGCTGCCGCAGGCGCTGCGCATGATCATCCCGCCGATGACCAGCCAGTATCTCAACATCACCAAGAACAGCTCGCTGGCGGTGGTGATCGGCTATCCGGACCTGGTGTCGATCGGCAACACCGTCGGCAACCAGACCGGCCAGGTGGTCGAGGCGATCTCGATCTTCATGGCGGTCTACCTGTTCATCAGCCTGTCGATCTCGATCGGCATGAACGTCTACAACCGCCGCATGGCGCTGAGGGAGCGGTGAGCATGGCCAGCACCCGAGCCCTGACCGAACCCTTCGTCGCCACCCAGGAGCTTCCGGCGGAGCCGCCGCCGGGCTCGACCACCGGCCCGATCGCCTGGCTGCGGCAGAACCTGTTCAACACCTGGTTCAACACGATTCTGACGCTGCTGATCGCCTATCTGGCGATCCGGCTGGTCCCGCCCTTCGTCCAATGGGCCCTGATCGATCCGGTCTGGGGCCCGTCGACGCCGGATGAGGCGCCGGCCGACGTGGTCGCCTCCTGCCGGGCCACGGCCGGCGCCTGCTGGGCCTTCGTCGAGGAGAAGTACCGGCTGATCTTCTTCGGCCTCTACCCGTTCGGCGAGGAGTGGCGGCCGATCATCGCCATGGCGATGCTGATCGGCCTCGCCGTCGCCAGCACCATGCGCCGCTTCTGGGGCAAGCGCCTGATCGTCGCCTGGGTGGTGGTGATCGCCGCCGCCGTCAGCCTGATGTACGGCGCCGTGCCGTTCGGCTTCTTCGACATCCCGATCCCCGGCCTGTCGCTGGTCGAGACCGGCAGATGGGGCGGCCTGCCGCTGACCATGGGCCTGTCGATGATCGGCCTGGCCCTGGCCTTCCCGCTCTCGATCCTGCTGGCGCTCGGCCGCCGCTCGCACATGCCGGCGATCCGGACCCTGTGCGTGACCTATATCGAGCTGATCCGCGGCGTGCCGCTGATCACCGTGCTGTTCATGGCCTCGGTGATGTTCCCGCTGTTCCTGCCGGAAGGCTGGAACTTCAACTACCTGCTGCGGGCCCAGGTGGCGATCATCCTGTTCACCGCCGCCTATCTCGCCGAGGTGGTGCGCGGCGGCCTGCAGGCGATCCCCAAGGGCCAGTTCGAGGCGGCCGACAGCCTTGGCCTCAGCTACTGGCAGAAGCAGCGGCTGATCATCCTGCCGCAGGCGCTCCGGATCTCGATCCCGGCCCTGGTCAACACCTTCATCGGCTCCTTCATGGACACCACGCTGGTGATCATGGTCGGCCTGTTCGACCTGCTCGGCGCCGCCCGGCTCGGCCTGTCGGATCCGATCTGGGGGCCGTTCTACAAGGAAGCCTATCTGTTCGTATCGCTGCTGTTCTTCGTGTTCTGCTTCTCCATGTCGAAATACTCGCAGCACCTGGAGAGATATCTGAACATCGGCACGCGACGCCGCTGACAGGGAGATGACAATGACTGCGACTCAAGCGACCGCCGCCGCGCCGGAAATCCTGATCCAGATGTCCGGGGTCAACAAATGGTACGGCGAGTTCCATGTCCTCAGGGACATCAACTTCGCCGTCGAGAAGGGCGAGAAGGTGGTGATCTGCGGGCCCTCGGGCTCCGGCAAATCGACCCTGATCCGCTGCCTGAATCGGCTGGAGGAGCACCAGAAGGGCTCGATCATCGTCGACAAGATCGAGCTGACCAACGACGTCAAGAACATCGACGCCATCCGCCGCGAGGTCGGCATGGTGTTCCAGCAGTTCAACCTGTTCCCGCATCTGACGGTGCTGGAGAACCTGACCCTCGCCCCGATCTGGGTCCGCAAGACCCCGAAGAAGGAGGCCGAGGAGACGGCGATGTACTTCCTCAAGCGGGTCAAGATCCCCGAGCAGGCGCAGAAGTACCCGGGCCAGCTGTCCGGCGGCCAGCAGCAGCGTGTGGCCATCGCCCGCTCGCTGTGCATGAAGCCGAAGATCCTGCTGTTCGACGAGCCGACCTCGGCGCTCGACCCCGAGATGATCAAGGAAGTGCTCGACGTCATGATCGAGCTGGCGCGCGAAGGCATCACCATGATCTGCGTCACCCATGAGATGGGCTTCGCCCGCACCGTGGCGAACCGGGTGATCTTCATGGATCGCGGCCAGATCGTGGAGCAGAACGAGCCGGAGGAGTTCTTCAAGAACCCGAAATCGGACCGGACCAAGCTGTTCCTGAGCCAGATCCTGGCGCATTGACGGGCAGGGCGCCGCCCCGGCGGCGCCCCCGTTCCATTCCAACCCGAGGCCGGCGAGGCGCTGCTCGCCGGCCTTTTTCATGCCCGATGTCCACCGCTTCGCTGGCTGCGGCATCGTCGATCCGCACCTCCTGACAGCCCCGACGGCCAAGTGTGGCCGTTCGGCCACAGCTCGTGGCGATTTTATCTTACATACATTCTAGGATGTATAATGCGATTGCCGCCTCCGCGAGGGCGGGACTATGGTCGCCGAAGTCTCGGGGCACCGATCACGCCGGCCATCAGGGTCGAAACGGACTGTGCCTTCGATGACACAGATCGGCGCCGTTTCGGGGGACTCGCTTTCGACACGGCCGCCATCGCCCGACCGGCAGCGTCGGGTTCTGCCTGCAAGCCCCGATGGGCAGCCAAGACGGGGCAGGCAAGCAGGCGGGCCGAGAGGCGTCTTGAGCGAACCGCCCTGCATCGGTGTGGGGCCATAGGAGGGAAGAATGAAGAAGGTACTGCTGGGTGGTACGGCGCTCGTCGCCGCCGCTCTGATCGGCGCGATGCCGGCGTCGGCGGCCGATGCCAATGTGACGTCCGGTCTTTCGCTGAAGATCAGCGGCTTCATCGGGTCCCAGGCGACCCTGTCTCTGGGCGACAGCCAGAACGAAGACTTCGCCCGCGACTACGATTTCCAGACCAACGCGCGGATGATCTTTGACGTCAAGAACGTCACCGATTCCGGCCTCGAGTACGGCGGCCGTATCCGCTTCAACTCGGTCAACCGCCGGGAAGACGTCCAGGTCGACCGTACCTATGTGTACGTCAAGGGCGCCTTCGGTCAGGTGACCTTCGGTAACGCGCCGACGACGGCCGACGACTTCGGTTACGTTTATGCGCATGACCAGCTGAACGGCGACATGGGCCTGGGCGCCGGCTTCGGCGACCTGCTCGACGGCAACTTCTTCCTCGGCGGCGGCAACTTCTTCTCGATCGATGCGACCTACCTCGCCGGTGTGAGCAACGCCGACACCCGCATCAAGTACACCTCGCCGACCTTCGACGGCTTCAGCTTCGGCGTCGACTTCACCCCGGTGATCGGTGGTCCGGACCATGCCGGCAACGGCGGCCGCAACGACCTGTTCAACGACGACGAGACCGTCTACGAGAACGTCGTCAGCGCCGGCGTCAACTACGAGCAGACCTTCGACTCGGTGTCGGTCCGCGTCGCCGCGTCGGCCATCACCGGCAACGGCACCCAGACCTCCGGGTCCGGCGCCAACCCGGGCGGCCACGACCTCGAGGTCTACACTCTCGGCGGCCAGGTCGGTTCCGGCGGCATCACCGCCAGCGTGAACTGGACGCACAACGAGCAGACCGCGGCCGCGGACAAGCCGGTCGACACCATCATCGGCGACCTCAGCTACCAGTTCGGTCCGTTCCTGGCCTCGGCCTCCTACGCCTACACCTGGGCGGACAAGGGCAACGGCCTGAACTCGTCCTTCGGCAGCGGCGAGGATCTCAAGGACAACCACCTCGCCGGTGTGAACCTGAGCTACACCCTGGCCCCGGGCCTCAACACCTATGCTGAGGTCATCTACGAGAAGCAGAACTTCCGTCAGGGCGCCGAATGGGAGTCCGCCAGCCTCGGCACCGGCATCGTCATCGGCTTCTAAGAAGCGCTGGCGAGCCCGGACCGTATGGCCGGCTCGAGAAGACCGGGCGTGACAGACCACTCCTAACGGTCTCTGTCTCGTCCCCTCGAAGGCTGAAAAGTCACGTCCGGTCGAAGGAGGATGCGCGGCTCTGCAGGCCGCGCATCCTTTTTTATTGGCCTTTCTCAGGGCGGCCTCGGGGTCGCGATTCGAGTCTTCAGTAACATACGTTCATGTATGTATATTCTCGTTGCTTCGGCCAGCTTGGAAGCTTACGGTTTTGCAATCTCGCGGACGGGTCGAGTCCTACACGCTGGAGAACTATCGCGCCGGCCAGGATTGGGAGACCGCCAACCTCATGACCGGCGTGCTGCTGGCGTTCTAAGAACATCGTCACCTGGTGACGGTGCGGGAAGACCGGGCGTGACGGACCACTCCTGACGGTCTCTGTCTCGTCCCCTCGAAGGCTGAAAAGTCACGTCCGGTCGACGGAGGATGCGCGGCCCTGCAGGCTGCGCATCCTCTTTTTTGTTGGCAGCGTTCGATCGTGATGACGCTATTTTTACATACGTTCATGAATGTATATTGATGTTGCCGGGATGTTTCGGCGAGATTACCGTCCGCATGTCTCTCGGATGGGTTGAGTCTCGGCTTCCCGAACTCGCGTGACGGAGCGGAACTCGCCGCGGGAGACTCCGTCTCTATAGTCCTTGATGCAGGTTCTCACGGCCCCCGACGGGCCTGACTCCGACAATCCGGATGCAGGCGGTCGTGACGGTGGGGCGGGAGGAGGGGAAGTGAAGCAGGTTCTTCTCGGTGGGGCGGCGCTGGCCGCCATGGGGCTGGCCGGCGCGATGCCGGCAGCGGCGGCCGACACGAATGTGACCTCGGGTCTTCAGCTGAAGATCAGCGGCTTCATCGGCTTCCAGTCGACTTTGGTGCTCAGCGACAGCCAGCACAGCAGCCTCGACCGCGACTACGACTTCCAGACCAACGCGCGGGTGATCTTCGACGTCAAGAACGTCACCGATTCCGGCCTGGAATACGGCGGCCGCATCCGCTTCGATTCGGTCAACCGCCGCGACGACGTCAACGTCACGCGCGTCTACACCTATCTCAAGGGCGCCTTCGGCACCCTGACCTTCGGCGACGCGCCGACCGTCGCCGACGACATCGGCTATGTCTATGTCCATGACGATCTGGTCGGCGCCATGGGCGCCGGCGCCATGGATTTCGGCGAGCTTCTGGACGGCGACTTCCCGCTGGGCGGCGGCAACTTCTATTCGATCAACGCCACCTATCTCGCCGGGCTGACCAACCAGGACACCCGGATCAAATACACCTCGCCGACCATCAACGGCTTCAGCTTCGCCGTCGACTTCACCCCGGTGGTCGGCGGCGCGGACCATGCCGGCAATGGCGGCCGCAACGACCTGTTCGACGATGACGAGACCTATTACGAGAACGTCGTCACCGGCGGCGTGAACTACCAGGAGACGTTCGGCGACTGGTCGGTCCGGGCGGCGGGCACGGCCGCCTATGGCCACGGCATCCAGACCTCGGCCTCCGGCGCCAACCCGCACGGCAATGATCTCGAGGTCTACACGCTGGGCGGCCAGGTCGGGTACCAGGACTTCCATGCCAGCGTGAACTGGACCCACAATGAGAGCATCGCCGTCGCCGACAAGCCGGTCGACACCGTCATCGGCGACCTCAGCTACCAGACCGGCCCGTTCCTGGCGTCGCTGTCCTACGCCTATACTTGGTCCGACAAGGGCAACGGCCTGGACTCGTCCTTCGGCAGCGGCGAGGATCTGAAGGACAACCACATCGTCGGCGCCAACGTCACCTACACGCTGGCCCCCGGCCTCAACACCTATGCCGAAGTGATCTACGAGAAGCAGAACTTCCGCGAGGGCCAGGATTTCGAGAACGCCAACCTGATCACCGGCGTTATCCTCGGCTTCTGAGCGTCCTCCAGCCTTTATCAGGAGTAGGTTGGGTTCGCCTTTGCGAACCCAACATGGTTCGGGCTGTACGATGTTGGGTTCGCTTGTCGCGAACCCAACCTACGCCGGACGTACAGCTGTCCGCATCCCCGATTCAGGTTGCGAGCGGAATGTGCGGCGCGGCCGTCCGCGGCAGCAGGCCGGTCAGGCGCGGGTCGGGCCTGCGCGCCACCCGTTGCGCATAGGGCACGAAGCCGGCGCGCTGGTAGTGCGCCAGCGCCTTCGGATGGTCGAGGGTGCAGGTGTCGACCGTCATCCGCCGGATCGGCCGCGCCCAGGCGAGGTCGATCAGCGACCACAGCAGGAACGGCCCCAGCCGGCGGCCGATGAATTCGGGGATCAGCCCGAAATAGGCCAGGTCGGTGGCGTCGCCGCCGGCCTGGAACAGCTCGCCGAAGCCGGCCGGCACGCCGTCGACATAGAGCACGGTGACGCCGGTGCGCTCGTCGTTCAGCCGCTCGGCCAGCCGGTCGTCGTCCCATTCCCGACGGTCGGTCCACAGCCAGTTGGCGCCGACCGTGTCGTAGAGATAGCGGTAGAAGGACACGGTCGCCGGCTCGGCCCGCATCAAGAGGTGCCGGGCCAAAGGCGGGGGCGGGGGCGTGCGCGCCGGCCTGGCCGTCATCTCCAGCTGGGTGACGGTGATCGTCAGCTCCGGCACGGAAGCGGCGTTCACGGCCGCCTCCGGGCCGGGCCGGTCTCGACCGGCGTGTTCCCTGGCATGCCCCATTCGGCCCAGGATCCGTCATAGACCGCCGCATCCTCCCGCCCGATCCGGTGCAGGCCCAGGGCCAGGACGCAGGCGGTGATGCCGCTGCCGCAGCTCGCCGTCACCGGACCGCTCTCCGGCAGGCCGGCGGCGGCGAAGCGCGCGGCGATCGCCTCGGGCGGCAGCAGGGTCTTGGTCGCCGGGTCCAGCAGCTCGCCGAAGGGCAGGTTCAGCGCGCCCGGGATGTGGCCGCCGCGCAGGCCCGGCCGGGGCTCCGGCGCCGTGCCCTCGAAGCGCTCGCGCGCCCGGGCGTCGATCACGGTGCCCACCGTGCCGGCCAGCACTTCGGCCTTGCTGCGCACCAGCGCCGGCCGCGGATGCGGGGTGAAGCGCGCCGGGGCGGGGGTGGGCGCGCCGCTCGCGAGCGGCCGGCCCTCGGCCTTCCAGGCCGGCAGCCCGCCATCCAGCACCGCCACGCCGTCATGGCCGAAGGCGCGCAGCATCCACCAGGCGCGGGCCGCGCTCATCAGCCCGTGCACGTCGTAGCAGACGACGAAGCTGTCATTGCCGATGCCCAGCGCCGCCATCCGCTCGGCGAACAGCCCGGGCGGCGGCAACATGTGCGGCAGGCCGCCCGGCGCCTTGCTCTCCGGCGCCGCGATGTCGTCGACGTCGAACAGCACCGCGCCCGGGATGTGGGCCTCGGCGAATTCCGCCGCGGCGTCGCGGTTGGTGCCCGGCAGATGGTAGGTGGCGTCGACGATGCGGACGTCCGGGTCGTCGAGATGCTCGGCCAGCCAGGAGGTCGTGACGATGGTGTTCATGCTTCGCCTGCGAAGGTGATGACGACCCGGCGGTTCTGCTTGCCCTTGTTCTCGATCTTGGCGATCGCCAGGGCGCCGATCTCCGCCGTGTTGCGGACATGGGTGCCGCCGCAAGGCTGCAGGTCGACGTCGCCGATCCGCACCAGCCGCACCCGGCCGAGGCCGCTCGGCGGCTTCACCGACATCGTCCGCACCAGCTCCGGCCGCGCCGCCATCTCCTCGTCGGTGATCCATTCGGTCCCGATCGGCAGGGCGGCCGCGACCAGCTCGTTCAGCCGGGCGGTGATCGCCGCGGCGTCCAGCGCGTCGCCCGGCAGGTTGAAGTCGAGCCGGCTGCGCTCGGCGCCGATCTGGCCGCCGGTGACGTCGCCGGGCACGGCGACGCACAGCAGGTGCAGGGCGGTGTGCATGCGCATGTGGCGGTAGCGCCGCTCCCAGTCCAGCGCCAGCTCGACCGGTGTGCCGGGGGCGGGCAGGGCGGCGCCGTCCGCCGCGACATGGCGGATCTCGTCCGGGGTCGCGCCCTTGCGGGTGTCGGCCACCGTCGCCTCGCCGCCGGCCCAGCGGATCGCACCGCTGTCGCCCGGCTGGCCGCCGGCGGTGGCGTAGAACACGGTCCGGTCCAGGACGATGCCCTCCGGCGCCGCGTCGACCACCAGGGCGGTCGCACCGCGGGCATAGGCGTCGTCGCGGAACAGCAATTCGGTCATGCGCTGGTCTCCAGCCAGTCGGGTTCCGGCAGTCCCTTCTCGCGCAGGAACTCCGGGTTGTAGAGCTTGGACTGATAGCGGCTGCCGTGGTCGGCCAGGATGGTGACGATGGTGTGGCCCGGCCCCATCCGCCGCGCCATCTGCACCGCGCCGGCCAGGTTGATGCCGGTCGACCCGCCGAGCAGCAGCCCCTCGTCCCGGGCCAGGCCGAACAGGACCTGCAGCGCCTCCTCGTCGGTCGCCTGCTGCGCCCAGTCGAGCGGCATGTCCTCGAGGTTCTTCGTGACCCGGCCCTGGCCGATGCCCTCGGTGATCGAGCTGCCCTCGGCCTTCAGCTCGCCATGCTCGTACCAGTTGTACAGCGCCGCCCCCAGCGGGTCGGTCAGGGCGATCTGCACCTTCGGGTTCCGCTCCTTCAGCGCCAGGGCAACGCCGGCCAGCGTGCCGCCGGTGCCGACGGCGCAGGTGAAGCCGTCGACGGTGCCGCCGGTCTGCTGCCAGATCTCCGGCCCGGTGGTCTGGTAATGGCCGTCGCGGTTGGCGACATTGTCGAACTGGTTGGCCCAGATCGCGCCGTTCGGCTCGGTCTGCGCCAGCTCGGCGGCCAGGCGCCCGGAATAGTGGACGTAGTTGTTCGGATCCTTGTAGGGCACGGCGTCGACCTCGACCAGCCGGGCGCCGGCCAGGCGGATCGCATCCTTCTTCTCCTGGCTCTGGGTCCGCGGCAGCACGATGACGCTGCGGTAGCCCAGCGCCCGGCCGACCAGGGCCAGGCCGATGCCGGTGTTGCCGGCCGTGCCTTCGACGATGGTGCCGCCCGGCTTCAGCGTGCCGCGCGCCTCGGCGTCGCGGATGATCGCCAGCGCCGCCCGGTCCTTGACAGAGCCGCCGGGGTTCAGGAACTCCGCCTTGCCCAGGATCTCGCAGCCGGTCTCCTCCGACAGGCGGGCGAGGCGGATCAGCGGCGTGTTGCCGATCGCGCCGACGAAACCGTCGACGATCCGGCGGGAAGGCGTGTCGCTCATGCTCGGTCCCAATTCTCGGTCCAGGCGTCATCGGAGACCTTAGAGGGCGCTATTGGCCGCTTCAAGCGGTGCCCGGCGGCGGCGCCCAACGGCGGCGCAACGACTCCCGGTTCAGCGCGAACCATTGCAGCGCGATCAGGGTGATGGCGTTCTGGATCCGGCCCTCCGTCAGGAGCGCCAGCGCTTCGTCCGCCGCCATCGGCAGGATGCGGATGTCCTCCTGCTCGGTCGCCAGCCCGTGCAGGCTGCCTTCGGCCGGTGCCGCGACCCGGCCGCAGAACAGGCTGACCCATTCGTTGAAGCCGCCGGGGCTGGTGGCGAACTCGCCGACCGGCAGCAGCTCGGCGACGGCGAGGCCGGTCTCCTCCTGCGTCTCGCGGACGGCGGAATGCTCCTTCGACTCGCCGGCGTCGATCAGCCCGGCCGGGATCTCGACCATCCAGCCCGGCCGGTCGGCGATCCAGGCGCCCAGCCGGAACTGCTCCAGCAGCACCACCCGGTCGGCGACCGGGTCGTACGGCAGCAGGGCGGCGGCCGGGCGGCGCAGCACCAGCTCGCGCGCCAGCGGCCCGGTCCAGCCGCCGTCGAAGCGGCGGTGGCGCAGCTGCAGCCGGTCCAGCCGGAAAAAGCCGGCATACTCCGTCCGCCGTTCGATCAGCTCGACATCGGCGTCATTGTCGAAGGCCACTCTCGCTCACTCCTGCGCGACGGGAACGGCGGACGATAGCGAGGCCGCTGCCCGGGCGCCACGGCGCTCCAAGCCGCAGGACCGGATTAAGGTTTGACGCCCCGCCGTCACGATCGCGATACTTCCAATCGGACCCGGCGGGTTGCGATGTCGCGGACGAACGCTTCGCCGTCGCCAGGGGAAACAACGGGATGGCCCACGGGCCGTCTAATGGCCTTGTTGCGGGCCGAGGCTTCAGAAACGCAAGAAAGCGTCGCCCCACAGGGTGGTTCCAAGCGTCTCGACAGGGAGAGCCTGATGGATATCAAGGATCTGGGTAAGGTTCACGTCGCGATTCCGAAGCTGGCCGAGGATCTGCGCGACGGGAGGCTCGACCGACGCGAGTTCCTGCGCACCTCGGTGTTGCTCGGCCTGGCAATTCCGACCGCGTATTCCGTGGCCTCGATGGTGACCGGCGAGCCGATCATGCCGCAGGCCCTGGCGCAGGAGACGCCGCGCAAGGGCGGCACGCTGCGGGTCGGCATCTTCGTCATGGATGCCAGCGACCCGGCGATCTACGACTGGTCGGAGAAGGGCAATTCCGCGCGGCAGCTGATCGAGCCGCTGGTGCGGGTCGGCACCGACAACCTGTCGCATCCCCATCTCGCCGAGAAGTGGACGGCGAATGACGATGTCACGGTCTGGACGCTGTCACTCCGCCAGGGGGTGAAGTGGAGCAACGGCGACGCGTTCAACGCCGATGACGTGATCGCCACCTTCACCCGCTGGCTCGACAGCAAGACCGGCTCCTCCAACCAGGGCCGGTTCAGCGGCCTGACGGTGAAGGAGGGCGAGACCGTCAAGATGGCGCCGAACGCGCTGGAGCGCGTCGACGACCACACGGTGCGCTTCCACTTCGCCAGCGCCATGCTCTCCTTCCCCGAGAGCCTGGGCGACTATCCGGCGCTGATCACCCATCGCGACTTCGCCACCAAGCACGAAGCCAACCTGATCAAGAACCCGATCGGCACCGGCCCCTTCAACCTGAAGGAATACGCGGTCGGCCAGCGCGCGGTGTACACCAAGAAGGCCGATTACTGGGGCGGCGAGCCCTATGTCGACGAGCTGCAGTTCATCGATCTCGGCGCCGACCCGGCGGCGGAGTTGGCGGCCCTGTCCTCCGGCCAGGTCGACCTGCTGTACAAGCTCGATCCCAACCTGCTGCCCGGCTACCAGGCCAACCCGCAGTTCAAGATCTACGACAAGGAGACCGCGATCACCGGCGTCGCCCGCATGCGGGTGACCGAGAAGCCGTTCGACGACAAGCGGGTGCGCCAGGCGATCCAGGCCTGCGTCGATCACGACAAGCTGACGCAGCTGGCCTATCAGGGGCTGGGCACGCCGGGCGAGGACTTCCACGTCGCGCCGATCCATCCCGAATACACCCATCTCGGCGCGGTGCCGCAGGACTACGAGAAGGCCAAGAAGCTGCTGGCCGATGCCGGCCATCCGAATGGCCTCGAGATCGAGATCAACTGCGTCGACGACCCGAAATGGGAAGGCCAGATCGGCGTGGTGCTGTCCGAGATGGTGAAGCCGGCCGGCATCACCATGAAGGTCAACATCCTGCCCGGCGGCACCTATTGGGACCGCTGGACCTCCTGGCCGTTCAGCGTGACGCAGTGGACCACCCGCCCGCTCGGCGTCCAGGTCCTCAGCCTGGCCTACCGCACCGGCGTGTCCTGGAACGAGACCGGCTACGCCAACCCCGAATTCGACAAGCTGCTCGACCAGGCCCAGGCCACGGTCGACGTGGCGAAGCGCAAGGAGCTGGTGAAGAAGCTCGAGCAGATCGTCCAGGAGGACGCCATCACCATCATCCCGTTCTGGTCGAAGATCTACACCGCCAGCACGGACAAGGTGCAGGGCTTCGCCTACCACTTCGCCCGCGAGATGTATTTCGAGAAGGTGTGGCTGTCGGCGTGAGGACGCACACCAGAGGCATCGGACGGGGGCGCGTCACGCGCCCCCGGGCCGGTAAGCGTGGGGAGGCGGTCTAGCGATGCTGATCTTCCTCGCCAAACGCGCCCTTTTCATGATCCTGACCATGCTGGCGGTGTCGCTGCTGGTCTTCCTCCTGCTGGAGGTCAACGGGTCGGCCGTGGCGGTGAAGGTCCTCGGCCCCTACAGCTCACAGGAACAGCGGACCCTGTGGCTCGAGGCGCATGGCTATTTCGCGCCCTGGTACGAGCGCTATCTCGGCTGGCTCGGCCGCATGGCCAGCGGCGATTTCGGCACCTCGCTGCGCTTCAAGACTCCGGTCGCCGACGTGCTCTGGCCCCGGCTGGGGAACACCGCGATCCTCGCCGGCTGCGTCTTCCTGATCATGGTGCCGGTCTCGGTCGTGCTCGGCGTGCTCGCCGGCATGCGCGAAGGCTCCGCCACCGACCGCTCGATCTCGGTGCTGTCGATCGTCACCACCTCGATCCCGGAATTCGCCTCGGCGACCTTCCTGTCCTTCCTGTTCGTGCTGGTCCTGAAATGGCTGCCGGGGACCAGCGGCATGAGCCAGGGCTTCGACGTCCTGCAGCTGGTGATGCCGGTCGCGGTGCTGGTGCTGTACGATTTCGGTTACGTCACCCGGATGATGCGCGCCTCGATGGCCGAGGTGATGCAGAGCCCGTACATCCGCACCGCGGTGCTGAAGGGCATCCCCTACAGGCGGGTGATCATGCGCCACGCCCTGCGCAACGCCCTGATCGCGCCCTTCACCGTGATCGTGCTGCAGATCAACTGGCTGTTGTCCGGCGTGATCGTGGTCGAGGCCTTCTTCGGTTACAAGGGCTTCGGCGCCCTGCTGCTCGAAGCCTCGCTGAACCAGGACATCTACCTGATCCAGGCCTGCGCCATGGTCTCGGTCTTCGTCGCCGTCGCGACCCAGACCATCGCCGATGTCGGCTACACCTACCTCAACCCGCGCATCCGCTTCACCTGAGGGGTCGGAATGGCCGAGATTTCGCTGCCGCCACCATCCTCGCTGAGCCGCAATCCGATCTTCCGCGCGCTGCGCTCGGTGCTGCTGCTGCGTGAAAGCTGGGTCGGGCTGATCGGCGTCCTGATCGTGCTGTTCTGGGTCATCCTGGCGATCCTGGCGCCGGTGGTCGCGCCGTTCCCACCGAACCAGAACCTGCTGCCGTTCAAGCCGCCCGGCACCGTGGCGCCGGATGGCGGGGTGTTCTGGCTGGGCACCGACCAGCTCGGCCGCGACATCCTCAGCCGGGTGATCTGGGGCGCGCGCCGGGTGCTGATCTACGCCCCGCTGGCCACCGCCTGCGCCTATGCGCTCGGCGTCACCATGGGGCTCCTGGCCGGCTACAAGCGCGGCCTGTGGGACGATGTGCTCAGCCGGATCGGCGACATCATCCTGTCCTTCCCGATCCTGGTGCTCTACGTCGTCATCATCACCACCTTCGGCCCGTCCGGCATCAACATCGTGCTGGCGGTCACCTGCGCCAGCGCCCCCGGCATCATGCGCATCGTCCGCGGCCTGACCCTGGACCTGCGCAACCGCGACTACGTC
Source organism: Inquilinus sp. CA228 (assembly GCF_052078665.1). Classification (NCBI taxonomy): domain Bacteria; kingdom Pseudomonadati; phylum Pseudomonadota; class Alphaproteobacteria; order Rhodospirillales; family Rhodospirillaceae; genus Inquilinus; species Inquilinus sp. CA228. Next base: position 103,425 of record NZ_JBQJIK010000003.1, read on the forward strand.
GCCGCGGCGCAGACCCGGGGCGAATCCTCGCTCTACATCATGTTCGTCGAGATCCTGCCGAACGCGCGCGGGCCGCTGATCGTCGATGCCTGCCTGCGGCTCGGCTACACCATCATCACCATCGGCGTGCTCGGCTTCCTCGGCCTCGGCCTGCCGCCGCCGGACCCGGACTGGGGCGGCATGGTCAACGAGACCCGCGCCATGGCCGCCTTCGCGCCCTGGATGACGGTCTTCCCCTGCATCGCCATCTCCTCGCTCGTCCTCGGCCTGAACCTGCTGGCCGACGGGTTGCGCGAGATTTCCCTGAAGGATTGAGGCGATGACGGTCGAGCTGATCCCGCCGCGCGACGCCACGACCCCGATCCTGGAGATCGACCGGCTGTCGATCTCCTACCTCACCCGCGCCGCCGAGATCCCGGCGGTGGTCGATTTCTCGCTCACCGTCCGGCCCGGCGAATGCGTCGGGCTGGTGGGCGAGAGCGGCTGCGGCAAGTCGACCGTGGCGATGGCGATCATGCGCTATCTCGGCCGCAACGGCCGGATCGCCGGCGGCACCATGAAGTTCCGCGGCCGCGACCTGATGGCGATGTCGGAGGAGGAGCTGCGGCGGATCCGCGGCGCCGAGATCGCCATGGTCTATCAGGAGCCGATGGCGGCGCTGAACCCGGCGCTGCGGATCGGCGACCAGCTGGCCGAGGTGCCGCTGTGCCACGAGCCCGGCTGCACCCGCGAGCAGGCGCTGGTGCGGGCGCGCGACATGCTGGCCCGGGTCCGGCTGGGCGACCCCGAGCGGGTGCTGCAGGCCTATCCGCACCAGATCTCGGGCGGCCAGCAGCAGCGCGTGGTCATCGCCATGGCGCTGCTGTCCAACCCGTCGCTGCTGCTGCTGGACGAGCCGACCACGGCGCTCGACGTCACGGTCGAGGCCGGCATCGTCGACCTGATCGCCGAGCTCGGCCGGACGCTCGGCACCGCCATGCTCTACATCAGCCACAATCTCGGGCTGATCCGCGAGACCTGCGACCGGGTCTGCGTCATGTATGCCGGCCAGGCGGTGGAGGAGGGGACGATCGACCAGATCTTCGCCGCCCCGCGCCACCCCTACACCCAGGGCCTGTTCGGCTGCATCCCGACCCCCGGGCGGGACAAGACCAGCCGGCCGCTGGTGCCGATCCGCGGCCAGCTGCCGCTGCCGCAGAACCGGCCGCAGGGCTGCTGGTTCGGGCCGCGCTGCGACCATTTCGAGGCCGGCCGCTGCGACGCGGCGCCGGTGCCGATGCTGCCGGCCAGCGAGACCCGCGGAGTGCGCTGCCTGCGCTGGGAGGAGATCGAGGCGCTGCCGCCGGTCCCGGCGCCGGTCGAGGCCCTGCCCGTCGTCGTCGCCGTCGCGAACGACCTGCCGGTGCTGCAGGTCGCGGCGATGCGCAAGCACTACCCGATCTACGACAGCTCGATCGCCGCCCTGTTCGGCAGCGACCGCACCCGCTACGTCCGCGCCAATGAGGCGATCAGCTTCGAGGCCCGCGGCGGCCAGACCGTAGCCATCGTCGGCGAGAGCGGCTGCGGCAAGTCGACCTTCGCCCGGGTGCTGATGGGGCTGGAGACGGCGACCGACGGCAGCGTCTCGTTCCGCGGCACCGATATCGGCCGCAAGCCGGTGCAGCGGCGCGACGCCAAGCTTTTGTCCTCGCTGCAGATGGTGTTCCAGAACCCGAACGACACGCTGAACCCCAGCATGAGCGTGGGCCAGCAGATCGGCCGGGTGATCCGCAAGTTCGGCGTCAAGAAGGGCCGGCGCAACGTCGAGGCGGAGGTGCTGCGCCTGCTCGACCTTGTCAAGCTGCCGCACGCCTTCATCGACCGCAAGCCGCGCCAGCTCTCCGGCGGGCAGAAGCAGCGCGTCGGCATCGCCCGCGCCTTTGCCGGCGCCCCGGCCATGGTGGTGGCGGACGAGCCGGTCTCGGCCCTCGACGTCTCGGTCCAGGCCGCGGTCACCGGCCTGCTGGTCGACATCCAGCGCCGCTCCGGCACCACGCTGCTGTTCATCAGCCACGATCTCGGCGTGGTCCGCTACCTGGCCGACCGGGTGGTGGTGATGTATCTCGGCCAGATCATGGAGCAGGGGACGACCGACGCCGTCTTCCAGCCGCCATACCACCCCTACACCGAGGCGCTGCTCGCCGCGGTGCCGGTCGCCGACCCGACGATCGAGAAGAAGCGCATCATCCTGGAAGGACCGCTGCCCAGCCCGCTCGACCCACCGCTGGGCTGCCCGTTCCACACCCGCTGCCCGCGCAAGCTCGGCGGCATCTGCGAAACCGAGGCGCCGCCCGAGCGCGCCGGCACCGACGGCCACCTCATCCGCTGCCACATTCCGCTGCCGGACCTGGCGGCGGTGGAACCTGTCCTGGGGCGCGCGGGTTAGACGTCCCGGTGTAGATCGCCTTATGCGGGTATTGCGGCCGGGTTTCTCGCGACATACTATAGTATGAGGCGGGCCGGGTTCGACACTGCGGCATTTGGGGGACCGCACCAGATCGATCGTTCGCGATCGCATTCGGTGTCGGGCCGAGGCCCGCAGGAGGAAATAACAGTATGGCCATCCGCGGCTCGGACCGACAGCGCCGGCGCAAGACCATCAGCGAAGATGGCCCGGATCCGGTGGATGTCCATGTCGGGACCCGACTGCGCCAGCGCCGCACTCTCATGGGGATGAGCCAGGAGAAGCTGGCTGCGGCCTTCGGCGTGTCGTTCCAGCAGATCCAGAAATACGAGCGCGGCGCCAACCGCGTCAGCGCCAGCCGGCTGCACCAGTTGACGCGCATCCTCAACGTGCCGGTCGGCTACTTCTTCGAAGGCATGACCGACGTCCCGCAGAACGGCTCCGCCCATCCGGCGCATGACAACGAGATGGTGGCGAGCCGCGAGACGCTGGAGCTGGTGCGGGCCTATTACCGGATCGAGGATCCGACGGTCCGCCGCCGCCTGGTCGACCTGCTGCGCTCGCTCGGGCCGGAGGCGGCGTCCGAGCACTGAGGCGAAGCGCCCGGGCCGCGTTTCAGGCTGGCGTCGCGGCCGGGGCGGGGCTACATCAGCCCTGTTCCGATACAGCCGAGGCTCGCCCGTGTCGCTTCCCTTCGTCGACCTCAAGCAGCAATACGCCCGCCTGAAGCCCCTGATCGATGCCCGCATCCATGCGGTGCTCGACCATGGCCAATACATCCTGGGGCCGGAGGTGGCGGAGCTGGAAGGCGAGCTGGCGCAGCGGGCCGGCGCCCGCCACTGCCTGACGGTGGCCAGCGGCACCGACGCGCTGATCATGCCGCTGATGGCGCGGGGCATCGGCCCGGGCGACGCCGTCTTCGTGCCGGCCTTCACCTTCACCGCGACGGCGGAGGCGATCCTGCTGCTCGGCGCGTCGCCGGTCTTCGTCGATGTCGATCCCGCGACCTATCTGGTCGACCTGGCCGATCTCGAGCGCCGCGTCGCCGCGACCAAGGCGGCCGGCAGGCTGGCGCCGAAGGCGGTGATCGCGGTCGACCTGTTCGGCCTGCCGGTCGACTATCCCAAGCTGCAGGCGATCGCCGACGCGCATGGCCTGTTCGTGATCGACGACGCGGCGCAGAGCTTCGGCGGCGCCTTCCACGGCCGCCCGGTCGGGTCGCTGGCGCCGGTCACCGCCACCAGCTTCTACCCGGCCAAGCCGCTCGGCTGCTACGGCGACGGCGGCGCCATCTTCACCGATGACGACGATCTGGCCGAGATCCTCAAATCGATCCGCGTGCATGGCGAGGGCAAGAGCCGCTACGACACCGTCCGGGTCGGCCTCAACGCCCGCTTCGACACCATCCAGGCGGCGGTGCTGCTGGCCAAGCTGCCGAGTTTTTCCGACGAGCTGGAGGCCCGCGACCGGCTGGCCCGGCACTATTCGGCCCGGCTGTCCAACCGCATCCAGACCCCGGTGATGCCGGACGGGCTGATCTGCGCCTGGGCGCAATACACCATCCGTGTGGCGGACCGCGACGCGGTGCGGGCGAAGCTGGGCGAGGCCGGGGTCCCGACCGCGATCTACTACCCGACGCCGATGCACCTGGCCGAAGCCTACCGCGCCCATGGCGAGGGCGAGGGCTCGCTGCCGGTCAGCGAGGCGCTGAGCCGCGAGGTGCTGAGCCTGCCGATGCACCCCTTCCTGTCCGACGCCGACGCCGACCGTGTCTGCGACGCGGTGATCGCGGCGGTCGGGTAGGGCTCAGCGCGTGGCCACCGCCACCGCGGCACCGGCCATCACCGCGCCGGTGCCGCGGTTGATCGCCCTGAGCGCCCGCGGCGACCGGAACATCCGGCGGGCGCGCAGGGCCAGCACGACATACAGCGCCAGCACCGCGCCGTAGACCACGACCAGCGTGGCGGCGAGCTCGGCGAAGCCGATCCAGGTCAGCCGCGGCAGGTCGATGATGGTCGGCAGCAGCGCCAGGTAGAACAGCGTCGTCTTCGGGTTGCCGAGGCAGACCGAGATGCCGGCCAGGAACAGCCGCACACCTTCGCCGCGCACCGGCTGCGCCTCGACCGGAGCCGCGGCCGGGGCGGTCCACAGCTTCCAGGCGAGATACAGCAGATAGGCGGCGCCGGCGTATTTGATCACGACGAAGACCGGCTGCATCGTCGCCGCCACCATGGCGAGGCCGAGCGCGGTGGCGCCGAGCCACATCAGGTCGCCGGCCATCAGCCCGGCGCAGAAGGCCGGCGCTCCGCGGCTGCCGCGGCCGAGCACGCGGGCCACCAGCGCGGCGGTGGTCGGGCCCGGCACGGCGCAGGCGACGCCGAGCGTGACGGCATAGATCAGCAGCGTCGACAGTTCCATCGGCTCACCTTCGCGAGTCAGGCGTAGAAACATTAAGAAATATATTATGCCAGGGGAAATTCATCCTGTCTCGCACATCGTTGAAATCACTCGGTGTTTGAAGAATTTCCAATTGTTTCCGGCATCTGTAATGAGTGTGGTGGGAATTTTGACGTTCCGTTATTGCCTGTTCAAGCGCAATATCGGCGCCGAAAAAGTGCGCGGCCAGTCTAATCCAGGGATCATCCTGGTTTCATTCATGCATTCCTGGCCAGCCGAGATCATGTCTTTGTCGAGCCTGTTCCACCCCACCGCCATCATTGCGGCCGGCGCCGAGATCGGCCCGGGCACCCGCGTCGGGCCCTATGCCGTCATCGGCGCGGACGTGCGGCTCGGGTGCGACAACGTCGTCGGCCCCCATGCCGTGGTCGAGGGCGACACCGAGATCGGCGATCGCAATCACATCTTCCAGTTCGCCTCGGTCGGGGCGCCGCCGCAGGATCTGAAATGGGGCGGCGGCAACAGCCGGCTGCGGATCGGCAACGACAATGTGTTCCGCGAGCACGTCACCATCCATTCCGGCGCCGCGCGGCCGCTCGGGACGACCAGCATCGGCGACGGCAACCTGTTCATGGTCAACTCCCATGTCGGCCATGACTGCCGCATCGGCAACCACACACGCTTCGTCAACGGTGCGGGGATCGCCGGCTATTGCGAGGTCGACGACCACGCTTTTCTCAGCGGTGTGGTCGCGGTCCATCAATTCACCCGGATCGGCACCCTCGCCTTCGTCGCGGCCGGCGCCATGGTGTCCCAGGACGTGCCGCCCTTCTGCCTGGCGCAGGGCGACCGGGCCCGGCTGGTGTCGCTGAACGAGGTCGGGCTGCGCCGCAACGGCTTCATCGAGGCGGATGTGCTGATGCTGCGCAAGGTGTTCCGCCTGCTGTTCCGCGGCGACGGCAGCAAGGCCGAGCGGATGGCGGCGGTGCATCATGCCTATGCCGGCCGCCTCGGGGTCGATCTGCTGCTGCGCTTCCTGTCGGACACCAAGCGCGGCCTGGCAGCGGCCTGAGCGGCCGGGACGCGGCACCGGCCGCCAACGCAATGATGTGTAACAATTTTTGAGTTCCGCGCTGGCGCCGCGGGCGGCAGGATCGCCAACGTGCCGGGCTGACCGGCGTCCTCCGTTGGGAATCCGCATGACGTCGCCCTTGATCCACCATACCGCGATCATCGAGCCGGGCGCCGAGATCGGCGAGGGCACCCGCATCGGCGCCTATGCCGTGATCGGGCCGAAGGTCCGGCTGGGCCGCGACTGCATCGTCGGGCCGCATGCGGTGATCGAGGGGCGGACCGAGATCGGCGACCGCAACCAGATCTTCCAATTCGCCTCGGTCGGCGCGCCGCCGCAGGACCTGAAGTGGAAGGGCGAGGACACCCGGCTGGTCATCGGCCACGACAACATCATCCGCGAATACGTCACCATCCAGCCGGGCGTCGGCGTCTCCGGCGGGCTGACCGAGGTCGGCGACGGCAACCTGTTCATGGCCTGCTCGCACATCGCCCATGACTGCCGCATCGGCAACCGCGCCCAGTTCGCCAACGCCGCGACCCTGGCCGGCCATGTCGAGGTCGGCGACCACGTCCATGTCAGCGGCCTGGCCGGGGTGCACCAGTTCACCCGCATCGGCGCCCACGCCTTCGTCGCCGCCGGGGCCATGGTGGCGCAGGACGTGCCGCCCTTCTGCCTGGTCCAGGGCGACCGGGCGCGGCTGGTGTCGCTGAACGAGGTCGGCCTGCGCCGGCACGGCTTCACCGAGCCGGAGGTGCTGGCCCTGCGCCGCGTGTTCCGCACGCTGTTCCGCGGCACCGGCGGGAAGGCGGAGCGGGTGGCCCGGGTCCGCCGCGACCATGCCGCAGACAAGGGCGTGGCCGAGCTGCTGGAGTTCCTGTCCGACACCAGGCGCGGGCTGGTCGCGGCCTGACGGCAACGGTCCGGCCCTTCGGCGCGTTGCTGACTCGAAGCCGCTCTTCGAGGAGAACGCCATGACCGCCTTGAGTCCGATCCAGGCCGGCATCACCGTCGACGCGCCGCCGGAGCGTGCCTTCGAGGCCTTCACCGCCGAGCTCGGGCGGTGGTGGCCGCTTGCCTACACCTACGCCCAGGCCGAGCTCGACACCGCCGTGATCGAGCCGAAGCCCGGCGGCCTGTGGTTCGAGCGTGACCGCGCCGGCCAGGAGACCGCCTGGGGCGAGGTCCGCGCCTATGAGCCGCCGTCCCGGCTGGTGTTGTCCTTCGCTGTCAGCCCGGACCGGGCGCCGGAGCCGGAGGAGCGGGCCAGCGAGGTCGAGATCCATTTTCTGGCGGAGGGCAGCGGCACCCGGATCGAGCTCGAGCATCGCGATTTCGAGCGCCATGGCGACGGGGCAGGGCGGCTGCGCGAGGGCATGGCCTCGCCCGGCGGCTGGCCGCTGATCCTCGCCGACTTCGCCCGATACCTGCGGGGCTGACGGCGGCGCCAAGGCCAGGGGCGCCGCTTGCGGGACCTCTTCCCAGCGCCCATCCCCTCGCCGTCATTGCGAGGAGGCGAAGCCGACGAAGCAATCCAGGGGCCGGTGCGTGCGGCCCTGGATTGCTTCGCTGCGCTCGCAATGACGGTGTTTTGGAATTCTACAAAGGTCCCTTAAGCGGGAGAGGCAATGCACTCTGGCCTTTGAGTTTGGTCTACTCCACCGGCATCTCCGTCTCGATCCAATCGGTCAGCGAATCGTGCTTCGGCGCCCAGCCCAGTTCCGCCCGGGCCCGCTTGCCGCGCACCCGGCTGTTCGAGCCCAGCGAGTACACGGCATGGCCGAAGCCCAGCGCGGCGATGGCGTCGTCAACCGGCCAGGGCTGCGGCGCGCCGAGGCCGAGCCGCCGGGCGATCGCCGCCGTAGCCTCGGCGAAGGAGGCCTCGCCATTCTCGACATAGGCGAAGGTGCCGGCCGGGGCGCGGGCCAGCGCCAGGACGTAGAGCTCCGCCACGTCGTCGACATGCACGTTCGACCAGATGTTGAGGCCGCGCCCGATATGGCGGACCACGCCGGTCTTCCGCGCTGCGGCGACCAGCGTCGGGATCTGCACGCTGTCGGCGTGCAGCCCGGGCCCGGTGCCGTAGATCAGGCTGTTGCACAGCACCACGGAGCGCACGCCGCGCCCGGCGGCGTCGACGATCAGCCGGTCGATCGCGACCCGCGCCGCCTTACCCGGCACCGGCTCGACCGGCGTGTCCTCGTCGTAGACACGGTCCGAGGCCCAGTCGCCGCGGGCGTCGTCGGCCACCACGCTGCTGCCGCTGGTGTGCAGGAACGGCTTGCCGCTGCCGGCGAGCGCGTCGAGCAGGGCCTCCACCGCCGCCCGGTCGTCGGAGCTGGCGGCGTTGACCACCGCATCGGCCGCCTTCGCCTCCCGCGCCAGCAGCGCCGTGTCCGACAGATCACCCGGCACCGGCTCGATGCCCAGCGCCTGCAGCCGCGCGGCCTTGTCCGGCGACCGCACCAGGCCGCGGATCCGGTGCCCGTCCTGCATCAGCCGCAGGGCGATGGCACCGCCGATATAGCCGCTGGCGCCGGTCAGGAAGATGGTCATGCCGATGTTCTCCGCTGTGTCGGACAGGAGATGGGGGCGGAATTCACGGCTGAAAAGTCGCTCATTCGTGAACAGAATTCACAAGTTTTGATCTGTCGCGCCGGATTGCCGTCGACGTTCTCAGAACTCCTCATACCGTCATTGCGAGCGCAGCGAAGCAATCCAGGGCCGCTTGCCGTGGCCCCTGGATTGCTTCGTCGGCTTCGCCTCCTCGCAATGACGGCAAGGGGTGGCTCTGATCCGCTACGACGTAATCCCGTCCAGATCGTCGTACAGCGCCTGGCTGTGGCGGTAGAGCCGGTCGAACACCGGCTGCATCCGGGCATAGCGCTCGGCCCATTCCGGATCGGGGGCGATCTCGGCGCCATAGCGGACGAACGCCCCGGCCGCGTCCTGCACCGTGGCGAAGCGGCCGGTGGCGGCGGCGACCATGGCGGCGCAGCCGACCACGCCGCACTCCGCCTCCTCCGGCACCAGGATCGACAGGCCGGTGGCGCTGGCCTTGATCTTCAGCCACAGCTCGGTCTTGGCGCCGCCGCCCGACGCGATCAGCCGGTCCAGCGGCCGGCCCGACGCCGCCTCCATCACCCGGATGTGGCGGGTGACGGCGAAGGCCACGCCCTCCAGCACCGCGCGGTGCAGCTCGGCCAGGCCGTGGCCGGCGCCGAGGCCGAAGAACTGCGCCCGGGCGTTGCGGTGGGCGCCCAGCCGCTCGCCCACCAGATAGGGCAGGAACAGCAGGCCGCCAGCACCCGGCGCGGCCTCGGCCGCCTTGGCGACGATCTCGGGATAGCCCAGCGCGCCCTCATGGAAGGCGCGGCGGGCCCAGCGCATGGCGTCGCCGCCGCTCTCCAGCAGCACGAACGGCCCCCAGCCGCCCTCGATCGTGGCGACGTTGCAGATCTCGGGGTCCAGCAGCGGCGCTTCGGTGATCAGGGTGATGATCGATGAGGTGCCGGTGACGTCGGAGACCAGCCCCGGCCGGCAGGCGCCCGAGCCCAACAGGGCCATCGGATAGTCGGCGCCGCCGACCAGCACCGGCGTGCCTTCCAGCAGGCCGGTCTCGGTCGCGGCGGCGGCGGTGACGCTGCCCAGGATCTCCAGCGGCGAGCGCAGCCGCGGCAGCTTGGCCGCGTCCAGCCCCAGCAGCGCGATCATGGCGGGCGACCAGTCGCGCGTCGCCGGGTTCATCAGGAAGCTGCAGGAGCCTTCCGTCGCCTCCATGGCGATCTCGCCGGTCAGGCGGAAATTGACGTAGTCCTTCGGCATCATCACCGCCGCCGCCCGGCGATAGGCCTCAGGGTCGTGGTCGCGGATCCAGGCCAGCTTGAAGCCCGGCCAGGCCGGTGTCGGCGGGTTGCCGCTCTCGGCCAGGTAGCTTGGGGGCGCATGGTCGCGCTCGAACGCCGCGACGAGGTCGAGCGTGCGCTTGTCGTTCCACAAGGGGACGGTGTCGCGGGTCAGGGCGCCGGTGTCGTCGACCAGCACCGTGCCGTGCATCTGGCCGCAGGCGCAGACCGCGGCGATGCGGCCGCGGGCGCCCTCGACCTGGTCCAGCACCGTCCGCACCGACTGCACGACGCCGGCCCACCAGTCCGCCGGCCGCTGCTCCGACCAGCCGAATTGCGGCACGATCTGCTCGTGCTCCTTGGCGGCGATGGCCAGGATGCGGCCACCGCCATCGACCAGCGCCGCCCGCGCGCTGCCGGTGCCGACATCGATCGAAAGGGCGAGGTCGCGGGTCATTTCGGCTCCGTGCGGCAGGCCTAATTCCGGCGCAGCCAGCGCGTGCCGTGCTGCAGCAGCACCGCGACCACGATGATGGCGCCCATCAGGACCTGCTGATGATAACCCGGGACGTTGGCCAGGTTCATGATGTTGCCAATCACGCCCATCACCATGGCGCCGAGCAGCGTGTTGACCGCGCCGCCGCGCCCGCCCATCAGGCTGGCGCCGCCGATCACCACCGCGGCGATCACCGCCAGTTCGGCCCCGACCCCGACCTGGGCCGAGCCGACCCCGGCCCGGGCGGTGGAGATGATGCCGGCCAGGGCGGCCAGCGCGCCGGAGATGACATAGACCGCGCAGACATAGCGCGGCACGGCGATGCCGGACAGGCGCACCGCCTCCTCATTCGAGCCGATGGCCCGGACGATGCGGCCGAACTTGGTGAAGCCCAGCACCACCCCGCCGACGATGAACACGGCGAACATCAGGAGTACCGGCTGCGGCACGCCGAACAGGAAGCCGGCGCCGAAATCGGTGAAGGCCTGGCCGCTGTCGCCCAGCAGGATCGGCTGGCCGTTCGAGATGATCAGCGACAGGCCGCGCGCCGCGGTCATCATCGCCAGCGTCATGACGAAGGCCGGCAGGCGCAGATAGGCGACCAGGATGCCGGTGACCAGGCCGCAGCCGGCGCCGGCCAGCACCACCAGCGCGGTCGACGCCTCCGGCGACCAGCTGGCGACGAGATAGGCCGACAGCACGCTGCCCAGCGCCGAGACCGAGCCGACCGACAGGTCGATGCCGCGGGTCAGGATCACCAGCAGCATGCCGACCGCCATGATCCCGGTGCCGGAGATCTGGCGCAGCACGTTCATGATGTTCCGCTCGGTCAGGAAGGCCGGCGACAGTAGATGCGCGCCGACGATCAGCAGCACGAAGATGCAGAAGGTGCCGTAGCGGTGGAACAGCTCACCGATATCGGTGCGGCTGCGCGGCTTGTCCGTCGTCCCGGCGGTCGTGGTGGTCATGCGTCAGCCCGCCATCCTCAGCTCGCCGTCGCGGCGGATCATCGCCAGCGACAGCAGGTTTTCCTCGCTGTAGCGATCCGGCGGCAGCTCGCCGCGGATCTCGCCTTCGCCCATCACCAGCACCCGGTCACACAGGCCGAACAGCTCCTGGTGCTCCGACGAGATCACGATCACCGCCTTGCCCTCGGCGGCCATGCGCTCGATCAGGGCGTAGATCTCGGCCTTGGCGCCGACATCGACGCCGCGCGTCGGCTCGTCGAGGATGATGACCTCGCCGCCGACATGGAACCACTTGGCCAGCACCACCTTCTGCTGGTTGCCGCCGGACAGGCTGGACACCGGCGCCTCGATGCCGGTGGCCTTGACCCGCAGGCTGCCGGCGAGGTCGCCGACCAGGCGCTTCTCGGCGACGCGGCGGATGAAGCCCAGCGGATTCACCACCGGCTTCAGCCGCGCCATGGTGGCGTTGACCCGGATCGACAGGCCCAGGATCACGCCCTGGCCCTTGCGGTCCTCCGGCACCAGCCCGATCCCGGCGGCGACCGCATCGAGCGGGGAGCGGATCGAGACCTTGCGGCCGTTCCGAAAAATCTCGCCGCCGTCGCGCCGGTCGGCGCCGAAGATCAGCCGTGCCACCTCGGTGCGGCCGGACCCGACCAAGCCGCCTAGCCCCAGGATCTCGCCGGCCCGCACCGCGAAGCTGACGCCGCGCACCCGGGTGCCGGCGCGCAGGTTCTCGACCCGCAGCGCCTCCGCCCCCGCCTGGCGCCGGGACTTGTCGGCGAACATCGCCGCCAGCGGCCGGCCGACCATCATGCGGATGATTTCGTCGATCCCGGCCTGCTGCGGCGTCACGGTGCCGACCGTGCGGCCGTCCTTCATCACCGTCATCCGGTCGGCGATGCGGAACACCTCCTCCAGCCGGTGCGAGATGTAGACGATGCCGACTCCGGCGCCGCGCAAATCGGCGATGATGCGGTGCAGCCGCTCGGCATCACGCGCGGCCAGCACTGCCGTCGGCTCGTCGAAGACGATGACGCGGATTTCGCGCGACAGCGCCTTGGCGATCTCCACCACCTGCTGGTGGGCGACGGCCAGGTCGCCGACCAGGCGGCGCGGGTCGATCTCGAAGCCCAGCCGCTCGATCAGGGCGCGGGCCCGGCGGTTCAGGCTGCGCCAGCCGATCACCCGCGGCAGCTCGCGCATGAAGATGTTCTCGGCCACCGACAAATCGGGCGCCAGCGCCAGCTCCTGGTGGATCACGGCGATGCCGCGCTCCAGCGCCTCACGCGGGCCGCCGAACAGCACCGGCTGGCCCTCGATCCGGATCTCGCCGGCATCGGGCCGCATCTCGCCGCCCAGCACCCGCATCAGCGTCGACTTGCCGGCGCCGTTCTCGCCCAGCAGGGCATGCACCTCGCCGGGCCGCACCGTGAAGTCGACCCCGGCGAGGGCCCGGACGCCGCCGAACGACTTCGTGATGGCGCGCAGATCCACCAGATCGGTCATGCTGTCCCCTCCGGCAGGGCAGGGGCGGCGGGCTGGCCGCCGCCCCTGGTGATCAGAAAACAGCGTCGGGCCGGTAGTACTTGGCGACGTTGTCCTTGGTGATGGCGTCGGGGGTGGTCAGGTCGGTCTTCGGGAAGTCGGCGGGCAGCGACCCGTCCAGCGCCTTCATGCCGACATCGACCGCGGTGCGCGCGATCAGGGCCGGGTCGTTCAGCCCGGTGGCGCCGTATTGCCCCTCCTGGATCAGCTGCAGCGCCTCCTTCTGCCCATCGGCGGCGGCGACCAGCAGCACGTCGTTCAGCTTGCCCGCGGCCTCCAGCGCCTTGCGGGCGCCCAGCACCATCGAATCGTTCTCGCCCAGGACGACGTTGATGTCCGGATGGGCGACCAGCAGGTCCTCCATCGCCTTCAGCCCGCCCTCATGCGTCCAGCCGCCCCAGCCCTGGCCGACCACGGCGAAGCCGACCTTGCCGCCATTGACCAGCTGGCCCTCGACCAGGCCGCGGAACACGCCCAGCCGGCGCTCCTGCCCGACGACATTGCCCTTCTCGCCGGAGAGCAGGGCGATCTTGAGATCCTTGCCGGCGGTCGACTGCGCCAGCCACTGGCCGACCTGGAAGCCGTTCTGGTCGTTCGAGGACTGGATCAGGGTGATGTACTTGGCCTTGGGGTCGACCGTGCTGTCGATCGCCACCACCTTCACCCCGGCCGCGGCCGCGGCGTTGATGGCGGGGACCAGCCCCTGCGGGTCGGCCGCATTGATGATCAGCAGGTTGACGCCCTTGGACACCATGTCCTCGACGTCGCCGATCTGCTTGCCCATGTCGTTCTGGGCGTCGGCCGTGGCCACCTGGCAGCCGGCCTTGGCGGCCTGGTCCTTGGCCGCGGCCTCCTGCGCCGCGAAATAGGGCGCGTTCAGCGTCTTCATCGAGATGCCGATCATGCAGTCCGCCGCCTGGGCGCTGCCGATCAGGAGGGCGGTCGTGGCCAGGCAGCCCGTCAACACGGTCTTGAACATCCGGATCCTCCCCTTGGTGCCCGGGCGTGTGTCGACCCGGTTCTGTAGTTAAAGTACCGAATCGGCGGACGGTCAATTCGATTCTGGGAGAGAGCATGCCGATCGGCGCTTGAAACGGCTGAAGAACTGGCTCATTCATTCTGCATCCGTAGTTTTGCTACGAAATCGGAGCGAACCATGCAGCTGCGCGAGCCGGGGCGATGCGTCATCGGCGTGACCGACGGGGGCCTCTCGGGGGCGACCGGACGCTACGTCAAGCGGCTCTCCGACCTCTCCGGCCTCTATGGCGACGCGGCGGCCTTTGCGGCGGCGGTGGCGGAAGGCGGCGACCGGATCGTCTACGAGGTGCAGGACCACCGGCCCTCCGCCGCCGCCGGCGACCTGATCTTCGGCGTCACCCGCATGGTGCCGGGCCGGATCGGGCGGGAATACTTCCTGACCCGCGGCCACATCCACGCCAAGGCCGACCGGCCGGAGATCTACACCGGCGAGGCCGGGCGCGGCCTGATGCTGATGGAATCGCCTTCCGGCGAAATCCGCATCGTCGAGATCGAACCGCGCACGGTCTGCTACGTGCCGCCCTACTGGATCCACCGCTCTATCAATGTCGGGGTCGAGGAATTGGTGATGAGCTTCTGCTACCCGGCCGATGCCGGGCAGGATTACGGCATCATCGAGCAGGCCGGCGGCATGCGGCAGCGCATCCTCGACGACGGGTTCGGCGGCTGGGTCGCGGTCGATAACCCGGACTACCGGCCGCGGCCGCAGGCGCGGATCGACGCCCTGTTCGTGGCGGCGCAGGGAGCCTGAGCATGGCCGCCTACCAGCCCGCCACCCGGCCGACGCTGTACTTCATCGGCGTCACCACCGGCAAAAGCTCGATCATGAAGGTGTTCCCGGCCTGGGCCCGCGCGCTCGGCCTGGCGGAGGCCGAGATCCGCGGCATCGACTTCCCGCTGCACGCCGACCCGGCGGCCTATCGCGAGGCGGTGACCTTCCTGCGCGACGACCCGCTGTCGCTCGGCGCCCTGGTCACCACCCACAAGATCGACCTGTTCCACGCCTGCCGCGACCTGTTCGACGTGATCGACCCGCATGCCGCGCTGATGGGCGAGACCAGCTGCATCTCCAAGGCCGAGGACCGGCTGGTCTGCCACGCCAAGGACCCGATCTCCTCCGGCCTCGCCTTCGACGCCTTCGTGCCGGCGGGGCATTTCGCCCGCACCGGGGCGGAGCTGTTCTCGATCGGCGCCGGCGGCTCCACCATCGCCCTGACCTGGCATGCGATGCAGGGCGACCGGCCGTCGCGGATCATCGTCTCGAACCGCAGCAAGGCGCGGCTGGACGAGATCCGCCGCATCCATGGCGAGATGGGCGCCAATGTGCCGGTCGACTACGTGCTGGCGCCGAGGCCGGCCGACAACGATGCGGTGCTGGCCGGGCTTAAGCCGGGCTCGGTCGTGGTCAACGCCACCGGCCTGGGCAAGGACGCGCCGGGGTCGCCGCTGACCGATACGGGCCGGTTCCCGCAGGGCGGCCTGGCCTGGGACCTGAACTACCGCGGCGACCTGGTGTTCCTGGATCAGGCCCGGCGGCAGCAGGCGGCGCAGGGCCTGGCCATCGAGGATGGCTGGACCTATTTCATCCATGGCTGGACCCAGGTGATCGCCGAGGTCTTCCACATCCCGATCCCGACCGCGGGCCCGCGCTTCGACGACCTGTCCCGCATCGCCGCCGCGGCGGCGAAGGGGTAGGCTGCGGCGATGGACACGACCGACCGCCCCGCCACGGCCAACATCCTCGAGGTCGTGCGCACGCTGCGCTCCGAGCTGCGGAAGTCGGACCGCAAGGTCGCCGATGCGGTGCTGGCCGACCCGGCGCGGGTGCTCAAGGCGACGGTGGCGGAGATGGCGCTTCTGGCCGAGGTCAGCCAGCCGACCGTGATCCGCTTCTGCGTCGCCATCGGCTGCTCCGGCTACCAGGAGTTCCGGCTGCGCCTGGCGCACAGCCTGGCGCTGGGCCTGCCGGCGACCCATTCCGTGCTGCTCGGCACCGACACCCCGGCCACGGTGGTCGACAAGATCTTCGACTACACCCTGTCCAGCCTGGACTGGGCCCGGAACCATCTCGACAAGGCCGCGATCGAGGCGGCGGTCGCGATCCTGGAACAGGCCCGGTCGATCGCCTTCTTCGGCTTCGGCGCCTCCGGCATCGTCGCCCGCGACGCGCAGCAGAAATTCCCGCTGTTCGGCGTGCCCTGCTCGGCCGAGCTCGATTCCCACCAGCAGATCATGGCCGCATCGATGATGCAGCCGGGCGACGTCGCGGTGGTGATTTCCAACACCGGCCGCACCCGCTCGATCATCGAGGTGGCGCGGACCGCGCGCGAGAACGGCGCCAAGGTGATCTGCCTGACCGGGACGGATTCGCCGCTGGTGCCCTACAGCGACGTGGCGCTGGTGGCCGAGACGCTGGAGAACACCAGCGTCTACACCCCGACGATCTCGCGCATCGCCGCCCTGGTGGTGATCGACATCCTGTCGACGGCCGTGGCCCTGCGCCGCAACGACGCCCATTTCCAGCGCTTCCAAACGATGAAGCGCCGGCTGAACGAGCTGCGGTTCAACGAGCGGTTGTGAGGATCGAATGGCTTCGTAGGTTGGGTTCGCTCTTGCGAACCCAACCTGATTCCGCCGGCGCGATGTTGGGTTCGCTTTCGCGAACCCAACCTAATACGGATCTCACCCCAGCTTCTTGATCAGCGCCATCGCCGCGGCCGGGGCCTTCGGCTTGAAGCCGTTGATCATGTAGATGAAGACGTCGCGCGATTTCGGCGGCTTCGCCTCCGGCGATCCGACCGGCTTCAGATCGTCCGGCGCGCCGCCCTCGGCCCAGGCCTTGGCGCGCTTGGCCCATTGGTCCAGCGCCTTCGGGGCGTAGCCGGTCTCGATCTTTTCCGAGGCGCCCTGCAGCCGGGCATAGACGAAGGGGGCGGTGATGTCCGGGATCTCCGGAAAGCCGTCCTTGTCGGTCAGCACCACCGCCACGGTGTGGGCGCGCAGCAGGTCGATGAATTCGGGAGTGCGGAAGCTGTCGTGCCGGACCTCGACCACATGGCGCAAAGCGTGGCCGTCGACGCTGTGCGGCAGCAGCTTCAGGAAGGCCTCGAAATCCTTCGGGTCGAACTGCTTGGTCGGCAGGAACTGCCAGTTGATCGGCCCCAGCTTCTCTTTCAGCTCGGTGATGCCGCTGCCGACGAAGCGCTCGATCGACTCGCCGGCCTCGGCCAGCACCCGCCGGTTGGTGGTGAAGCGCGTGCCCTTGACCGAAAAGACGAAGCCCTCCGGCGATTCCTCACGCCATTTGGCGAAGGTCTCCGGCTTCTGCGAGCCGTAATAGGTGCCGTTGATCTCGATCGAGGTGACGTGGCGCGAGGCGTATTCCAGCTCGCGCTTCTGGGCCAGCCCGTCGGGGTAGAAGGTCCCGCGCCAGGGCTCGAAGGTCCAGCCGCCGATGCCGACGCGAATCCCCGATGCCTGCTTCGCCGCCATGGCGTCCTCCCCGTTGGCCTGGCCCCACTGGAACATAAGGCGAACGAGGAATCAAGCGCCGGCCGCGCCGGGCCGGCGCTGCTGCCGCCTACAGCTTGATCTGCAGCTTGACGTCGGCCGGCCGTCCCTCGGCCGCCCGCTCGAAGGCCGTGATGCTGTCCTCGAAGCCGTAGGTGTGGGAGATCAGCGGCTTCAGGTCGACCTTGCCGGAGGCGATCATGGCGATGGCCCGGTCGTAGACATTGGCGTAGCGGAACACGGTCTCGATCCGCACCTCCTTGGCCGCGGCGGCGACCAGGTCGACCGCCACCGGCTCGACCGGCATGCCGATCACCACCAGGCAGCCGCCGGGCCGCACCACGTCGAAGATGCCGGGATAGGCGCGGGGGCTGCCGCTGGCCTCGAACACCACATCGGCGCCCCAGCCATCGGTCGCCGCGGCCACGGCGTCGGCCAGCTTCGTCTCGCGGATGTTGACGCCGGTGATGCCGGGATAGCGCTCGGCGATCGCCAGCTTCTCCGGCAGCAGGTCGGAGATCAGCACCCGGCTGCAGCCGCCGGCCAGGGCGGCCAGCGCCGCCATGATGCCGATCGGCCCGGCGCCGATCACCACGGCCAGGTCGCCGGGCTGGATCCGCGCCTTCACCGCCGCCTGCAGGCCGACGGCGAAGGGCTCGACCATCGCGCCCTCGGCGAAGGAGACATTGTCCGGCAGCTTGAAGGTGAAGCCGGCGGGATGCACCACCTCGGGCGTCAGGCAGCCATGCACCGGCGGGGTGGCCCAGAACACGACGCTGGGGTCGACATTGTAGAGGCCGAGCTTGGAGGCCTTGGAGGTCAGATCGGGGATGCCCGGCTCCATGCACACCCGGTCGCCGGGCTTCAGGCTGGTGACGCCGGGGCCGACCTCGGTCACGGTGCCGGCGGCCTCATGGCCCAGCACCATCGGCTCCTTCACCACGAAGGGCCCGATCCGGCCATGGGTGTAGTAGTGCACATCGCTGCCGCAGACGCCGACGGTGTCGATCCTGATCCGGACGTCGCCCGGACCCAGCGTCCGGGGCAGGTCGATCTCGCGCAGCGACAGTTCCCTCTGGCGCTCCAGGACCAAGGCACGCATCTCGCATCCTCCCGAATTCGGGCCGGACGCGCGGCCGGCCCCTTGACCTCCCCTTGGTACGACATTTTACCGGGAACGGGAAAGGTGTCGCCGCACAAATGTTTTCGATCGGATACCAAAGTTCATGGCTTTCGCCATGCGGAGGCATGCCGCCAACCTCCTTCCATGCCGTCATGGCGAGGCGCGCCTCGCCATGACGGAACGGGAAGGGGCCTCAGGACACCAGCGCCAGATAGTCCCGCTTGCCGATCTCCACGCCCTTGTGGCGCAGGATGTCGTAGGTGGTGACGACGTGAAAATAGAAGTTCGGCAGCACCATGCTCAGCGCGTAGCTGCGGCCGGTGAAGTCCACCTTGCGGTCGCGCTGGGAGATGGTGATGGTCTCCTCCTCGCGGCCGTCGACCTGGTCCGGCCCGACGCTCTCGAGATAGGCGACGGTCTTGGCCAGGCGGTCCTGCAACTGGGCCAGGGTGGTCTCGTTGTCCTCGAAGGGCGGCGGCGTCAGGCCGGCCAGGCGGGCGGCGCCGAACTTGGCGGCATCGCTGACGCGCTGGACCTGGCCCGACAGCGGGTACATGTCGGGGGCCAGGCGGGCCTCGACCAGCGTGGCGGGGTCGATCCCCCCGGCCTCGGCATGGGCCGCGGCCTTGTCCAGCAGCTTCGCCAGCATGCGCAGCTTCGGCAGCATCACGCCGATCGAGATCTCGTGCAGGGTGAGAGGCAAGGGATGGCTCCGATGAAGGACGGGCGCCGCGATCACCCGGGCGTTCGGCGGCGGATGATTCCTCGGCCTCGACTCACTTGCGGTCAAGCGCCGCAGGGGCATCGGCTTGACCGGTCGCATCGCCTTCTGTACCAATCGGTAAAGTCAGTTCCGTTCGGTACAATCCTGGAGAGCCGTCATGGCCGCCGACCGTCCGCCGCTGCCGCCCTTCACCCGCGAGACCGCGATCCAGAAGGTCCGTGGGGCCGAGGATGGCTGGAACAGCTGCGACCCGCAGCGCGTCTCGCTGGCCTATACCGAGGACAGCCGCTGGCGGAACCGGGCGGAATTCCCGCAGGGCCGCGCCCGGATCGTCGAGTTCCTGACCCGGAAATGGGCGCGGGAGCTGGACTACCGGCTGATCAAGGAGCTCTGGGCCTGGGAGGGCAACCGCATCGCCGTCCGCTTCGCCTATGAGTGGCGCGACGATTCCGGCCAGTGGTACCGCTCCTACGGCAACGAGAACTGGGAGTTCGACGAGCACGGGCTGATGCGCATCCGCCACGCCTCGATCAACGACCGGCCGATCGCGGAGTCGGAGCGCAAGTTCCACTGGGACCGGTCCGGCCCGCGGCCGGCGGACCATCCGGGGCTCGGCGACCTCGGGCTCTAGCCTTGCCCAGGATCGTCGCCGAGCGTGCGGATGTGCTGCCGGCCCTGGCCGAGGTGTTCCGTGAGCATGGCTACGAGGGCGCCAGCCTGGCCCTGATCGGCGAGCGCACCGGCCTGGGCAAGGGCAGCCTCTACCACTTCTTCCCGGGCGGGAAGGAGGAGATGGCGGCGGCGGTGCTGGCCGAGATCGATGTCTGGTTCGAGCAGCACATCTTCCGCCCGCTGCGGCAGGAGGAGCCGCGCCGCGCGGTGCCGGAGATGATCCGCGCGGTCGACGGCTATTTCCGCTCCGGCCGCCGGGTCTGCCTGGTCGGCGCCTTCGCGCTCGGCGATGTCCGCGACCGCTTCGCCGCCGCCATCCACGGCTATTTCGCCGCCTGGACCGATGCGCTGGCGCAGGCGCTGGCACGGTCGGGCCGGCCGGAAGAGACGGCCCGCGACCGGGCGGAGGAGGCGGTGGCGGCGATCCAGGGCGCCCTGGTCCTGGCCCGGGCGCTCGACGAGACCGCCACCTTCCACCGCGCCATGGCCCGGATCGAGGCCCGGCTCATGGCCGCGTAACCGGCTCCTCGCGCAGGAACTCGATCAGCGCCGCGGCGGTTTCCTCCGGCCGCTCCTCCTGCAGGGCGTGGCCGCAGGGCAGGGTGTGGCCGCGGACGTCAGCCGCCTTGTCGCGCCAGGTTTCCAGCACGTCGTACAGCTCGCTGACCACGCCCCGGGCGCCCCACAGCGCCAGCAGCGGCGCCTCGACGTGGCGATCGGCATCGGCGGCGTCGTGCTCCAGGTCGATCGTGGCCGCCGCGCGGTAGTCCTCGCAGATGGCGTGGACCGCGCCGGGCTGGCGGTAGCAGCGCAGATACTCCTGCACCAGCTCCTCGCGCGGCACGCCCGGCGTCCGACTCTGCCCCGCCAGGTGGTGGCGCAGGTAGAATTCCGGGTCGGCCTCGATCAGCCGCTCCGGCAGCGGCGCCGGCTGGATCAGGAAGAACCACCAGAAGTACCGGGTGGCGAAGGTGCGGTCGGTGCGGGCGTACATCGTCGCCGTCGGCGCGATGTCCAGCACCGCGATCCGGCGCACCGCCTCGGGATGGTCCAGCGCCATGCGGTGGGCGACGCGACCGCCGCGGTCATGGCCGACCACGGCGAAGCGCTCATGCCCCAAGGCGCGCATCACCGCCACCTGGTCGGCCGCCATCGCCCGCTTCGAATAGGCGATGTGGTTGTCGCCGCCCTCCGGCCGCGCGCTGTCGCCATAGCCGCGCAGATCGGCGGCGACCACGCTGTGCCCGGCCGCGACCAGGCGCGGCGCCACCGCGTGCCAGGTGGCATGGGTCTGCGGGTGGCCGTGCAGCAGCAGCACCGGCGGGCCGTCGCCGGCTCGCGCGCCGTGGATGCGGATTCCGGGCGCGGTCTCGATGTCGAAGGGCGTGAAGCCGGGCATCAGGGTCATCGGGGCAGTCTGGCTCAACGACGGGGCTCCAGCCAGGGGCGGGCGGCGAAATGCCGGCCCTCGAAGGCGCGCAGGTCGTCGCTCCAGCCCAAGGTGGCGGCGATGGCGTCGCGGCCCTGCAGCAGGTCGTCCCGGCGCAGCGGGTCGATGGCGAAGCGGATCAGGCCGCCATCCGGCGCCGTGATGGTCTGCGCCACCAGGTCGATGGTCAGCCGGTTGCGCTCGGGGTCGGCGCACAGGGCCTGCAGCTGCGCGACCTGTTCCGGCTCCAGCCCGACCGGCAGCAGCCCGTTGCGGAAGCAATTGTCGTGGAAGATGCTGGCGAAGCTGGTGCCGATGATCGCCCGCACACCACGCTGCAGCAGCCCCCACACCGCATGTTCGCGGCTGGAGCCGCAGCCGAAATTCGGCCCGACCACCAGGAACCGCGCCTCGCGCCAGCCGGGCCGGTTCAGGATGAAGTCCGGCCGCTCCCGCCCTGGTGCTACGAAGCGCAGGTCGTGGAAGGCGCCCTCGGCCAGCCCCTCCCGGGTGATGCCCTTCAGGAACTGCTTGGGCATGATCACGTCGGTGTCGATGTTCGGCTCGGGGATCGGCGCCGCGGCGCCGGTGACGGTGGTGAACGGCTCCATCGGCTCAGCCCTGCTGTGGAAAGAGGCGGACATCGGCCAGGTGGCCGGCGATGGCGGCGGCGGCGACCATGGCCGGGCTCATCAGATGGGTCCGGCCGCCGCGGCCCTGCCGCCCCTCGAAGTTGCGGTTGGTGCTGGAGGCGCAGCGCTCGCCCGGGTCCAGCATGTCGTCGTTCATGGCCAGGCACATCGAGCAGCCGGACTGGCGCCATTCGAAGCCGGCCTCCACGAACACCCGGTCCAGCCCCTCGGCCTCGGCGTCGCGCCGCACCTGGCTCGACCCCGGCACGATCATCGCCCGGACATGCGGCGCCACCCGGCGGCCGCGCAGCACCGCCGCCGCGGCGCGCAGGTCCTCGATCCGGCTGTTGGTGCAGGACCCGATGAAGGCGCGGTCGATCGGGATGTGCTCCATCGCGGTGCCGGGCGCGAGGCCCATGTAGTCGAGCGCGCGCTGCATGCCGCGGCGCCGCACCGGGTCAGCCTCCTGCGCCGGGTCGGGCACGCGGCCGGCGATGCCGACGACATGCTCCGGGCTGGTGCCCCAGGTGACCAGGGGAGCGATCGCCGCCGCGTCCAGCGCGAGCTCGGCGTCGAACGTCGCGCCGGGGTCGCTGCGCAGCGACCGCCAGTCCGCGACCGCCCGGTCCCACAGCGTTCCCCGAGGAGCACGCGGCCGGTCCTGCAGGTAGTGCAGCACCGCCACGTCCGGTGCCACCAGGGCGCCGCGCGCTCCGGCCTCGACGATCATGTTGCAGATCGTCATCCGCCCGGCGACGTCCAGCGCCGCGATCGCCGCGCCGGCGAACTCGACGGCGTAGCCGGTGGCCCCGGCGGCGCCGATCCGGCCGATCACCGCCATGACGATGTCCTTGGCGGCGACGCCGGGCGGCAGCCGCCCCTCGACGGTCACCCGCAGCGTCTTCAGCCGCTCATAGACCAGGGTCTGGGTGGCCAGGACGTGCTCGACCTCGGAGGTGCCGACGCCGAAACCAAGGGCACCCAGCGCGCCATAGGTGGTGGTGTGGCTGTCGCCGCAGGCGACCACCATGCCCGGCAGGGCGATGCCCTGTTCCGGCACCACCACATGCTCGATGCCCTGGCGCGGGTCGAGGATGTCGAACAGCTCGATGCCGAAGTCGCGGCAGTTCTCGGCCAGATAGCTGACCTGCCGCGCGGCGCTGGGGTCGGGCACGTCCGCGGTGCGCCGCGGCGCGGTCGGGTTGACGTGGTCGACCACCGCCAGCGCCGCCTCCGGCCGCCAGGCGCGGCGCCCGGCCTGGCGCAGGCCGGAGAAGGCCTGCGGGCTGGTGTATTCGTTCAGAATGTGCCGGTCGACATAGAGCAGCACATGGAAGCGGTCGAGCACCCGCACGGTGTGGTCGTCGACGATCTTGTCGTAAAGCGTTCTTGGCCCCGGCATGCCACCGCCCTTGTCTTGGAGGATGCGTGCGGGGACGATATCCGGGCGGCGGACGGCCGGGCCAATGCCGGTTTCCGATCAATTCATGTGCGGACGGTATAGGCGCGATGGAGCTTTCCTGGCTCGAGGATTTCCTGGCCCTGGCGGAATGCGGCAGCTTCTCCCGCGCGGCCGAGCGCCGGAACATGACCCAGCCCGCCTTCAGCCGCCGCATCAAGGCGCTGGAGGACTGGATCGGCGCCGGGCTGGTCGACCGCGGCACCCACCGGATCGCGCTGACCGCGGCCGGCGAGCGGTTCCGGCCGGTGGCGGACGAGACCATCCGGCGCCTGCAGCTCGGTCGCGAGGCGGTGCGGGACGTCGCTTTGGCCTCGACCTCGACCCTGCGCTTCGCCGCCACCCATGCGCTGTCCCTGACCTACTTCCCGGCCTGGCTGCGCGGCCTGCAGGTCCACGGCGGCCTCGACATCGCCGTGCGGCTGACCGCCGACACCATGCAGGCCTGCGAGAAGCTGATGCTGCAGGGCCAGGCCCAGTTCCTGCTGTGTCACCATCATCCGGCCGCGGCGACGGCGCTGGACCCGGCGCAGTTCCTGTCGCTGCGGCTGGGCGTCGACGTGCTGCTGCCGGTCAGCGCCCCGGCGAATGAGGGGCAGGGGCCGCTGCACGCCCTGCCGGGCACGCCGGAGCGGCCGGTGCCGCATCTGGCCTATGGCGACGGCTCCGGCATGGGCCGCATCGTCGCCGCCACCCGGGCGCTGGACGGGCCGCCGGC
Source organism: Inquilinus sp. CA228 (assembly GCF_052078665.1). Taxonomy (NCBI): domain Bacteria; kingdom Pseudomonadati; phylum Pseudomonadota; class Alphaproteobacteria; order Rhodospirillales; family Rhodospirillaceae; genus Inquilinus; species Inquilinus sp. CA228. The sequence goes on from NZ_JBQJIK010000003.1 coordinate 127,499, forward strand.
GCATCTGGCGCCGGGCTTCGCCTCGCACGCCGCCATGGTGCTGGCGGCGATGGCGCGGGACCGGCGCGGCGTGGCCTGGCTGCCGCTCAGCCTGGTCGAGGCCGACCTCGCCGCCGGCACCCTGGTGCGGGCCGGGGACGAGGCCTGGGACATCCCGATCGAGATCCGGCTGCACCGCCCCCGCGCCCGCCAGGCGCCGGCCGCCGAAGCCTTCTGGTCCCTGGCGGTGGGCTGACCCTCAGCCCGTGAGGGGAAGCTGGTAGCGGAATTCGTCGCTGGGGCCGCCCTTGAAATGGTCGGCGCCGCGGATCAGGCCGGTCCGCTCGAAGCCGAGCGCCTCGACGAGCGCGATCGACGCCGCGTTGCGGGTGTCGATCGAGGCGCCGATCGCGGTGACCGCCGGCTCGGCCGCCAGCGCCTCGACCACGGCGCCGACCGCCCGGCGACCGATGCCGCGCCCCTGGCAGCGGCGGAACACGAAATAGGCGATGTCGGCGGCGCCGGTGCCGCCGACCGTGGCCTCGACCAGCCCGGCATAGCCGTCGTCGGGAAGGCGGACCGCCCAGTTCAGCCAGGCCTGGTCCCCGGCCGGCGACCGCCGCGCCGCCAGTCGCTCGAACCGGGCCCGCAGCGCCGCGGCGTCGGCCGGCGGCTCCTGCGGAATGAAGCGGTAGAGCGCAGGGTCGGCCAGGCCGTCGAACAGCCGCTCGGCATGGCCGGGCCGGAGCGGCTCCAGCCGCAGCTCCCGGGCGGCGAGCACCGTCTCCGCCAGGGCGGCGATGCTGCTCAATGCGGCCGGTTGGGGACCGGCTGCGACAGCCGGTCGACGACGGCGATGCCGATCGCCGACAGGATGAACACGCTGTGGATCACCGTCTGCAGGATGATGCCGGTCTCGGTGTAGCCGGTGTTCTCCGGCGACCCGACATTGCCGGCGCCGATGAAGGTGCGCAGCAGGTGGATCGACGAGATGCCGATGATCGCCATGGCCAGCTTGACCTTCAGGATGCTGGCATTGACGTGGTCGAGCCACTCAGGCTGGTCGGGATGGCCGGCCAGTCTGAGGCGGGAGACGAAGGTCTCGTAGCCGCCGATGATCACCATGATCAGCAGGTTCGAGATCATCACCACGTCGATCAGCCCCAGCACCACCAGCATGATCTGCTGCTCGGTGAAATCGATGGCGTGGATCACCAGGTGCCACAGCTCCTTCAGGAACAGGAAGGCGTAGACCGCCTGCGCCACGATCAGGCCGAGATACAGCGGCAGTTGCAGCCAGCGCGAGCCGAAGATCACGGCGGGCAGCGGGCGCAGCTTGGGCGGCGTCGGATCGGGGGAGGAGTCGCGGTCCTGCGGCATCATCGGCTCCGGAAGCGGTGGTCGAGCGCCCTTATACAGGCGCGGCGCGCCCGGTCGGAGAGGGATTTCCGGAAAGCCGGCCTTGCGCCTCGATTCGTCGGGGGTGCCATTCTTTCGACAAACATGATAGGTTTGAATGGCTTGTCGTCGATCCCTGCGATCACGATGTAAGATAGGGCGCTTGTGCCCGGGGGAGTCTGGAGGGGGCCGCCATGGCCGGTAGGGGACGCTGGCTGAAGACCGCCGGTATGCTCGGTCTGGTCGCCGGATTGATCGCCGGGTGCGGCGGCGACAAGCCTCGGCCGTCCGGCAGCAACATCGCCTATTGGGAACCGCAGATCCAGAAGGCGTCGAAGCGCTTCAACGTGCCGCCGGAATGGATCCGTGAGGTGATGCGGATCGAGAGCGGCGGCCGGTCGACCTGGAAGGGCGGCCAGCCGATCACCAGCTCCGCCGGCGCCCAGGGCCTGATGCAGGTGATGCCGGCGACCTATGAGGAGCTGCGCCAGAAGCACAGCCTCGGCCGCGACCCCTACGACCCCGAGAACAACATCATGGCGGGCACGGCCTATATCCGCGAGCTGTACGAGATGTACGGCTCGCCGGGCTTCCTCGGCGCCTACAACGCCGGCCCCGGCCGCTACCGGCAATATGTCGAGGCCGGGCGCAGCCTGCCGCCGGAGACCCGGCGCTACATGGACATCGTCGGCCCGCAGATCGCTGGCATCGAGCCTGGCTCCAGCCGGCCCGACCGGATGACGCAATATGCCGAGCAGCAGATCCAGAACCGGGTCGACGATGCGGTCGCGGCCCGCACCGGGCAGCCGGGCAGCCGGTCGCCGGTGGTGATGGCGATGGCGCCGATCCCCGACCGGCTGTCGCCGGAGGAGCAGGGCACGATGAGCCGGGTCGACGCGGCCATCGCCGACCGCACCGGCCAGCCGATCCCGGCCCAGCCCATCCCGGTCCAGGCGGCGCCGATCCGGCAGGCGCCGCTGCCGGCCCCGGCGTCCCGCCCGGTGGTGGTGGCGATGCAGCCGATTCCGGACCGGGTGGCGCCGATGCCGGCACCGGTCGCAGCGGTCCGCCAGGCCGCGGTGCGGCCCGCGCCCGTCCGCATGGCGCCGATTCCCGACCGGCCGCAGGTCGCGCCGGTCGACGACGTGCTGCTGGCGATGGCCGCCTCGCAGCCGGAGCGGCCGAGCCCGGCGCCGGTCGCGACCCGCGCGGTCGCCCAGCCGCAGGCCCGGCAGGCCAGGCCCGTGCCCATGCCCTCGCCCGTGCCCGCACCGACTCCGGTGACCGTGGCGCCGACCCGGGTGGCGGCGACCGCTCCCGCGGCACCGGTCCGGCGCCAGGCCAGCGGCCTGCCCAGCGGCTGGTACGTGCCCTCGGCGCCGGCGAAATAGGAAGGCCGCCGGCGGCATCGCGTCGCAGCAATTTTCACGCGCCCGGCCGCAATCGAGGCGGCGGCCCGTGACAATCCGTGCTTGTCGCCGACCGATCGTTCTTCCGGGCGGCGGGACTCGAGATTGCATAGGATAGTATGAGGAATTGCAGCAATATTTGCTCTAAATTTACCAAATTTCTTCTTAACTCCGCAGTGATCTGTCGTGAGTGGCCAAGGAAGATGGAATTGCACACAATGATCTGCCGCTCCGTTGAAGAAGACCTCCCCTGCTGATATCGGGCTTGCAGCGGGGCGGCATCAACCGAAGGAGCACGAGATGACCCCCAGCATTGCCATTTCCGAACCAGCGCCGCAGCGATCCCCGGTTTTCGGCCGTCGGCCGGCCGTGGAAGCCCGGGAGCCGGCCCATATCGAAGTCGCCCGCAGCACGTACCGCAACCTGGCTGTCGAGCTCGACCCGGCCGACCGCACCTACTGGTGCTACATGCAGCCGGAAGGCCGGCCGAGCTTCACGCCGGGCCTGCTGCAGGACATCACCGACATGCAGCAGTCGATCCGGCGCATGTTCATCGAACGGGCGGATGAAGAGCCGCCGGTCCGCTACTTCGTCTTCGCCTCGGGCTTGCCGGGGATCTACAGCATGGGCGGCGACCTGGGCCTGTTCGTCGACAAGATCCGGCTCGGGGACCGGGCGGCGCTGCGCCGCTATGCCCACGCCGCGATCGAGCCGATCCATCGCAACTACGTCGCCTTCGACACGCCGATCATCACCATGGCGCTGGTCCAGGGCGACGCGCTGGGCGGCGGCTTCGAATGCGCGTTGTCGCTCGACATGATCGTGGCCGAGCGGAGCGCCAAGATGGGGCTGCCCGAGATCCTGTTCAACCTGTTCCCGGGCATGGGGGCGTACAGCTTCCTGTCCCGTCGCATCGGCGCGGTGGCGACCGAGAGGATGATCACCAGCGGGCGGATCTACACCGCCGAGGAGCTGCACGAGATCGGCATCGTCGACGTGCTGGCCGAGGACGGCAAGGGCACCGAGGCGGTCCACGACTACATCGCCGAGAACGGGCGCAAGTACAATGCGCACCGCGCCCTGATCCAGGCCCGGCGCCGGGTCAACCCGATCACGCTCGGCGAGCTGCGCGACGTGGTCGACATCTGGGCCGACGCATGCCTCGGTCTCGGCGAGTCCGATCTCCGCAAGATGGCGCGGCTGACCGCGGCGCAGGACCGGCGGCGCGCCGCGATCGTGCCGATCGCGGCCGAGTGACGTTGAATCTCGTGATCCGAGGGGCAGCTGAGGCGGCTGGCGGGGGAGCCGGTCGCCTCATTTTCCCGGTCTGGATCAGCCGTTCCGGGCCGGCCGGGCGGCGGCCCCGCGCCGCCGCAGCAGGATCGGGCGGAGGCGCTCCATTTCGGCCGCCAGACGCCGCAGGTTGGCCTGGCCGTTGCGGGCGAGGTCCGGCCCGCTGATCCCCTGCCAGTCCTGGCAGAGGTCCGACAGGCCGCGCGCACCGATATTCGCGGTGGCGCTGCGCAGGGCATGGGCGTTCGCCCGGAACAGCAGGGCGTCTCCCTTCTGCGCCGAGATCCTCATATCCTCGGCGATCGTCTCGATATCCGCCAGGAAATCGTCGATCAGCTCGACCAGGAAGTCGTTGCCGCCGAGGGCTTCCAGGCGGTCGATGACGCGCATGTCGACCGCGGCCGGGCCGGCCTGCGGCAGCGTCGTGACATTGTCCGGCAGCGGTGGCGGCGGCGTTGCCGGGACATGTCCCTCCAGGATGTCGTCGATCGCGGCGAACAGCTGCTCGGGCTCGATCGGCTTGGTCAGGCAGGCGTCCATGCCGGCCTCGGTGCAGCGCGCCGCGACGCCGGGCGTGGCATCGGCGGTCAGGGCGACGATCGGGAGATGCGGCCGGTCCAGCGCGGTGAAGCGGTACAGCTTGGTGGCCTCGATGCCGTTCATCACCGGCATGTTGATGTCCATCAGGACAAGATCGAAGGTCGCGGCGTCGAGCGCGTCGAGGGCTTCCTCGCCATTGGCGACCAGCTGGACCTGATGGCCGGCCCGGGTCAGCATCTCCCGCAGGACCTTCTGGTTGATGCGGTTGTCGTCCGCGACCAGGACCGTCAGGCTGCGCTGCGCCGCGGCGGGGCGGCGGACGGCCGCGGCCTTCGGCTTGCCATGCGAGCGCCCGGCCTGGGCGATGCGCAGGGCGATGCCGATGGTCCGGGCATCCGCATCCGCGGGGATCGTGGTGACGAAGACCTCTGTCAGGTCCCGCGGTGCGCCTTCGCCGACCGCCGGGCCGGCCAGCAGGATCGGGCGGACGGCCGGCGCCGAACGCAGCGCGGCGAGGACCGACGCCCGCCGGTTCGGGTCGCCCGGCAGGGCGCCGCGGTCCATGACCAGGACCGCGGCCGTGTCGGCGGAGCGCAGGGGCTGCCAGGCCAGCATCGCGTCGATCGAGCCGAAGGTCTCGACCGTGCCGGCGGCCGGCGTCAGCAGCGGCATCAGCCGTCCGATCAGCGCCGCGTCCAGGGCGATCACGCCGAGAATGGGGATCGGCTCGACGGCGGGTTGCGCTTCGGCATCGGCCGGCTGGTCGAACTCCAGCGTGAACCAGAAGGTGCTGCCGACGCCCGGGGTGCTGTCGACCCCGATCTCGCCGCCGAGCAGGGTGACCAGCCGCTTGCAGATGGCGAGGCCCAGCCCGGTACCGCCGAACCGGTCCATGATCGAGGCGTCGGCCTGCCGGAAGCTCTCGAAGATGTGGCTGGAGGCCTCCGGCGCGATGCCGATGCCGGTGTCCGAGACCTCGAAGCGCAGCCGCGTCCACTCGCCGGGCTCCGCCTCGGGCCGGACCGAGATCACCACGCTGCCGGTCTCGGTGAACTTGACGGCGTTGCCGAGCAGGTTGAGCACGACCTCCCGGAGATGCCGCTCGCTGCCCCGCAGCCGCAGCGGCACGCGATGGTCGATGTGGATGCCGAGGTGCAGGCCCTTGGCCTTCGCCTCGGTCAGCACCATCGCCCGCATCTCCGCCAGCACCGACGGCAGGTCGAAATCGGCGGCCTGCACCGTCATCTGCCCGGCTTCGATGCGGGAGAAATCCAGGATGTCGTTGATCAGCGCCAGCAGCTGCTGGCCGGCCGAGACGACGGTCTGCGTCATCTCCTGCTGCGACGGGTTCAGCTTGGTGTCGTGCAGCAGCGATCCCATGCCGATGATGGCGGTCAGCGGCGTCCGCAGCTCATGGCTGACGCTGGCCAGGAACATGCTCTTCGCCTGGCTCGCCTCCTCGGCCTGCTGCTTGGCCCTGGACAGCTTGCGGATCAGGGTGGCGGCGTAGGCCGGCAGCAGCACCATGCCGCCGAGCAGCCCGGCCGACAGGGGGGTGTGGGCGCGCCAGAACTCGGTCGTCGCCACCACCGCGCCGAACGAGACCAGGCCGGCGCCGGTGGCCAGCGCGAGGAACCCGATGCCGAAGCGGAAGCCGTTGCCGAAGATGACCCAGAGATAGATCGGGAACAGGATCGTGGTGGCCTCGCCGCCGATCTGCATCTCCCAGAACATGGCGCCGAAATCGACCAGGATGGCGACGATCCGGCGCGGGCGGCAGATCGCCGGATGCACGGCGATATGGGTCAGGATGGCGACATTCGCCGTGATGTAGCCGGCCAGGACGGCGACCGCCTCCAGGTCGTAGTGCCCGGTCGCCAGCACGTAGATCAGGATGGCGACGGCGAAGACGATGCCGTTGAGCCGCATCTCGTGTTCGCTGTCCGGACGGTTCCGGAAGCGCTGCAGGACGCGCCTGATCGGGGATCTCGATCCCGCCTGCGGCCTGCTGCCGGTCATCGGTCGCCACCGCGTCCGGGCCGTCTGGGCTGGGCGTGGGCGCCGCCGGGGATGTCGTCGACCAGCTGCAGCAGTCGCTGCCCGGCCGACACCACCCGCCGCGCCATCTCCCGCTGCACCGGGCTGAGCCTGGTGTCCTGCAGCACCGATCCGGTGCCGATGATGGCGGTCAGCGGCGTGCGCAGCTCATGGCTCATGCCGGCCAGGAGCAGGGCCTTCTCCCGGTTCTCCGCCTCGGCCACCCGCTGGTCCCTGGACAGCCTGCGGATCAGGGGCATGGCGCCGAGCGGCACCAGCAGCATGCCGCCGAACAGGCCGGCGGCCAGGGCGCCATGCGCGCTCCAGAACGGCGTCGTCGCCACCACGGCGCCGAACGAGACCAGGCCGGCCGCCGTGGCCAGGGCCAGGAAGGCCGGCCCGAACCGGAACCCGTTGCCCAGGATCACCCAGACATACAGCGGGACCAGGACGGCCGTGGTCTCGCCACCGATCTGCATGACGCAGAACAGGGCGCCGAGATCGCTGACGATGGAGAAGATCCGGCGCGGGCGGCAGATGCCGGGATACAGCAGGATGTGGCCGAGCACGGCGAGGTTGATCGCGAGGTAGGCGGGCGGGACGGCGAGGATGCCGGGGCCGTCGCCGGCCGTCGCCAGCAGATAGACCAGGATGGCGGTGCCGAAGCCGAGGGCGTTGAACCGCATTTCATGTTCGCTGTCCGGGCGGGCCCGGAGGCGCTGCGCGATGCGCGCGACCAGGGATCTTGGCCCCACCTGCGGTTTGCTGTCGGTCATCTCCAAAACCACTCCAGCCCGGCGGCGCCGTCATGCCGCCCGGGACCATTACCGAACACCGGATGGGATGGCCAAAGCCGGCCTATCCCATGCGAGCTCTCACCGCTGGTTGTTCGGCATCAACCTGAGGAAATGAACCCTCTGAACCTCGTCGCAGACCAGCATGCGGTTCCTCTCGAGCCGCCTGGGAGTTTCCTCCCCTTCGGCGGTCGCGTCTAGGGGCCAAGATCAGCGGCGGCCCGGGCCATCGGCATCCGGCTCCGGGCCGGTCTCCAGGCGGTCACGAAACCCGGCCGTCCGCCGGCCAGCGCCGCACGAAGTCTCGCAGCTGGTCGTCCGGCATCGGTCTGGCGAAATGAAATCCCTGGACCTCGTCGCAGCCCAGCCTGCGGATGGTCTCGAGCTGCTCGGGCGTTTCCACCCCTTCGGCGGTCACCTCCAGGCCGAGATCATGGCCGAGATTGGTGATCGCCCGGACGATCGCCATGTCCCCGGGGCTGGTCTCCAGGTTGCGGATGAAGCTGCGGTCGATCTTCAGGCGGTTGACCCGGAAGATCTTGAGATAGTTGAGCGAGGAATAGCCGGTGCCGAAATCGTCGATGGCGAAGCGGATGCCGAGGTCGCGCAGCTCCGCGATCTTGCTCGCCGCCGATTCCGCGTTCTGCATCAGCACGCCTTCGGTCAGCTCCAGCTCCAGCGACGACGCCGCCAGGCCGGTGTCCTGCAGCGTCTGGCGGATCAGCTGGCTGATGTCCTGCTTGCGGAACTGCAGCGACGTCAGGTTGACGCCGACGCGCAGCGACAGCCCTTCCCGGGCCCAGGCGGCGCCCTGGGCGCAGGCCTCGCGCAGCGCCCAGGTGTTCATGGCGATGATCAGCCCGCTCTCCTCCGCCGCCGGCAGGAACTGCGCCGGCAGCAGCAGGCCGCGGGTCGGGTGCTGCCAGCGCATCAGCGCCTCGGCGCCGACGATCCGGCCGCTGTGCAGGTCGATCTGCGGCTGGTAGTGCAGCACGAACTGGTCGGCCTCGACCGCGGCCCGCAGCTCGGCTTCCAGCACCACCGCGTCCTGGATGCCGACATTCAGCTCGGTGGCGAAGAAGCGGTACTCGCCCGGCCCGTCGGCCTTGGCCCGATACATCGCCAGGTCGGCGTTGCGGAACAGCTGGTCCGGATCGTTCCCATCCTGCGGATGCAGGGTGATGCCGATGCTGGCGGTCAGCGACACGGTGCTGTCGCTGCGGATGTGCGGCCGGGCGATCTCCTGCAGGATCTGCGCCGCCGTCGCCGCCGCGTCCTCGCTCCGCGCCGGCCCCAGCTGCAGCACCGCGAACTCGTCGCCGCCGAGCCGGGCGACGATGTCTCCCGGCCGCGCGGTCACGCTCAGCCGCCGCGCCACCTCCTGCAGGATCTGGTCGCCGAAATGGTGGCCCAGCGCGTCGTTGATCGACTTGAACCGGTCGAGATCCAGGAAATGCAGGGCGAAGGCGGCGTCGGCGTCCCGGGCCAGGATCCGGCGGATCCGGTTCAGCAGATGCGCCCGGTTGGGCAGGTCGGTCAGCGCGTCGTGGTTGGCCAGGTGGTGCAGATGCTCCTCGGCCAGCTTGCGGTCGGTGATGTCGAGCGCCGTGGTCAGCACGCTCTCCACCTGGTTCGTCGCGTCCCGCAGCGGCGCCTTGCTGGTCAGGAAGACCTGCCGCACGCCGCTGCGCTCGACCACCTCCTCATAGCTCGGCAGCGGCTCGCCGGAGCCGAAGACCAGCTGGTCCAGCTGCCGGCTGCGCTCGCCGCGCTCCGGCCCGAACACGGCGGCGACGTCCTCGCCGACCAGGGCCGCGGGGGTCGAGCCGCTGGTCGCCGCCTGATAGGCGTTGACGAAGACGCAGCGGCCCTCGCGGTCGGCCGCGCTGATCATCGCCGGCAGCGTGTCGATCACCTGGGCCAGCGCCTCGCGGCTGTTGCGCAGCGCCTCCTCCTGGCTGCGCCGGGTGCGCTCCAGCTCGCGCTCCAGCGTCGCGGCACGGCGCTTGACCCGCTGCTGCTGCCGGCGCAGCCGCAGCAGGTTGCGGGCCCGGGTCATGAATTCGTGGTGGTCGACCGGGCTCTGCAGGAAGTCGGTGGCGCCGGCCTCCAGCGCCTGCAGCCGGAAGCTGCGGTCGTCATAGGCGGTGATGACGATCACCGGGACATCGGCGACATGCGGGTTGCCGCGCATCCGGCGGGTGAACTCGGCGCCGTCCAGATTCGGCATCTTGTAGTCGGCGATCACCAGGTCGGGGGTGTGCCCGGTCAGCCAGTCCAGCGCCTCCAGCGGGTCGCCGAACGACTGCACCGTCACCTGGCTCTCGAGCGAGGCTGCCAGCTTGGAGAAGATGTGCCGGTTGGTGGGCCGGTCATCCAAGATGACGACGAGCGACATTCCCGCTGCTGCACTCCCTGTCGTACCCGGCTGCTGTGCTGCCCGGTGGTATGGCCCGCGGTCACTATAGAAGGGCTTTTCGCCGCATTATGAGGGAATTCGTCTGATCACCGGACGATGGTCCGCCACCCTCTACTCCGACAGGGTGGCGACCACCGGCGTGTGGTCCGACGCCTTGTCGCGGCCCCGCGGCTCGCGGTCGATGATGCAGGCCTCGAGCCGGTCGGCGATCTCCGGGCTGGCCAGCAGATGGTCGATGCGGATGCCGTTGTCGGCCTGCCAGGCCTGGCCCTGATAGTCCCAGAAGCTGTAGCCGGTGGCGGTCGGGTTCAGCGCCCGCCACGAATCGGTCAGGCCCAGGTTGGCCAGCGCCCGGAAGCGGCGGCGCGTCTCCAGCCGGAACAGCGCGTCGTCGACCCAGGCGGCCGGGTCGGCGGCGTCGCGCGCCTCGGGGATGACGTTGAAGTCGCCGCCCATGACGAAGGGCTGGCCTGCCGCCAGCAGGGTCTCGGCGCGGCGGTGCAGCCGGTCCATCCAGGCCAGCTTGTAGCCGTATTTCTCGGTGCCGGCGGGGTTGCCGTTCGGCAGGTAAAGGCCGCAGATCCGGACGCCGCGGACCGTGCCCTCGACATAGCGGGCCTGGGCATCGCCGTCGTCGCCCTCCAGCCCGGCCATCGGCTCCTCGATCGGATGCTTCGACAGCAGGGCGACGCCGTTATAGCTCTTCTGGCCGTGCACCAGCAGCTTGTAGCCCAGCGCCTCGAACTCGAAGCGCGGGAACGCGTCGGTCTCGCATTTGATCTCCTGCAGCACCGCGACGTCGGGGTCGGCGCTGCGCAGCCAGTCCAGCACGTTCGACAGCCGGGCCTTGACCGAATTGACGTTCCAGGTGGCGATGCGCATGCCTCAGCGCTCCGCCCGCAGGCGCGAAGACGGGGCGGGCAGGGTGCGGCGCATGGCTGTCCTCCGGGGCTGGGCGACCCTCCGACTCCGGCGGGCGCGACCGCTCAGAGTGCGAAGGAAGTGCCGCAGCCGCAAGAGGAGCTGGCGTTCGGGTTCTTCACCTGGAAGGAGGCGCCGATCAACTCCTCGACATAATCGATCTCGGCGCCGGCCAGGAGGTCGAGCGAGGTGTCGTCGACCACCACGGTGACATTGTCGCGCCGGAAGGTCAGGTCGTCGCCATTGACCTTGTCGTCGAAGCTGAAGCCGTACTGGAAGCCGGAGCAGCCGCCGCCGGACACCGCGATGCGCAGCATCAGAGCGTCGTTGCTCTCGGCCTTGCGCAGCTCGGCGATGCGCCGGGCGGCGCTTTCGGTCAGGTTCAGGATGCGGCCATCGTCGGGCATGGCGTGTCCATCAATCAAACGGGCGGTCAAACGGGCGATCGAAACCGGTCCCCTCCAATGTAGGGACCCGCGAGGCATCTGCAAAGCACCCACCGCGATTGCCAGCCCCGCATGCCACGGTTAGCTTGCCCTTGATGACCGCTGCCTATGCCACCGCCCCGGACCGCAGCCGCGGCCGGCTGCATGCCGAGCCGGACAGCGGCATGCGCTCGCCCTTCCAGCGCGACCGCGACCGCATCGTCCATTCCTCGGCCTTCCGCAAGCTGCAGTACAAGACCCAGGTCTTCATCTATCACGAGGGCGACTACTACCGGACCCGGCTGACCCACACGCTGGAGGTGGCGCAGATCGCCCGCACCATCTGCCGGGCGCTGGGCCTGGACGAGGATCTGGGCGAGGCGGTGGCCCTGGCGCACGACCTCGGCCACACCCCGTTCGGCCATGCCGGCGAGGACGCGCTGCACGCGGCGATGGCCGGCCATGGCGGCTTCCACCACAACGACCAGACGCTGCGCATCCTGACGGCGCTGGAGCAGCGCTACGCCGGCTTCGACGGGCTCAACCTGACCTGGGAGACGCTGGAGGGCGTGGTCAAGCACAACGGTCCGCTGCTGCCGTTGCCGCCCGGCGGCGGGCTGCCGGCGACGATCGACGCCTTCCGCGCCACCTGGGACCTCGATCTCGCCTCCCAGCCGGGGCCGGAGGCGCAGGTGGCGGCGCTGGCCGACGACATCGCCTACACCAACCACGACATCGACGACGCGGTCCGGGCCGGGCTGCTCGACCTCGACGCGCTGCGCGGCCTGCCGCTGGTCGGGCCGGTGCTGGCCGAGGTCGAGGCCCTGCATCCCGGCCTGCCGCGGCGCCGGCTGATCCATGAGACGGTGCGGCGGGTGATCGACCAGATGGTCACCGACCTGCTGGCGGAATCGCGCCGCCGCCTGGCGGAGCTGGCGCCGGGGTCGGTCGAGGCGATCCGGGCGGCGCCGACGCCGGTGATCGCCTTCTCCGATGCGGTCGCGGCCGATCTCGGCGTGGTCCGCGGCTTCATGTTCCGCGAGGTCTACCGGCACTACCTGGTCAACCGCGAGACCAGCAAGGCGCGGCGGGTGGTGCGCAGCCTGTTCGACCTGTTCACGGCCGAGCCGAACACCCTGCCGACCGACTGGCGCCGCCAGGCCGACACGGCGGGCCCGGCCGGCCTGCCGCGGCTGGTGGCCGACTACATCGCCGGCATGACCGACCGCTACGCCCTGCTCGAGCACCAGCGCCTGTTCGCCCTGGACCGGCCGGTTTGAGGTCGAAGGAGGCCCTCTCCAGAATGATTCATCATTGAATCAATTTCTTATCGCCCGTTTCTCCGATTCGCGTTACGATTCCGAATCAGTCGGGGGATAGTATGGTCGACACCGCCACGCAACTGCGACTCGCGCCGGACGGACAATGGGTGGAGGCGCCGCACGCGCTGCCCATGACCGCACCTGCCGCGGTCCAGCTCAGGCCGGTGCCGGCCTCGCCGCCCTGGCGCATCATCGTCCCGGCCGGGGTGATCCTGGTCGTGATCCTGCTGTTCGCCGGCGTCCTGATCTCGACCTACACCACCGGCGGCGCAGTGACGATGGAAGGCGGGGTGCCGCTCATCCGCGCCGACCGCGCCGAATTCCGCACCCGGCCGGAGCAGCCGGGCGGCATCGACATCCCGAACCAGGACCGCCTCGTGCTGCAGGATCTCGGCCGCCGCCAGGCGCCGGTGAATGTGGCGACCGTGCTGCCGCCGCCGGAGCAGCCGATGCCGCGGCCGGTCCAGGCCGGCACCGACCAGCGCGGCTGGCGCCTGCCGCTGCCGGCCGCCGCGCCCGGCGCCGGGGTGGTGGAGATCCTGCTGGCGCGCCCCGGCCTGGCCGCGCCGCCGCCCGAACCGGCCGCGCCGGTCCAGCCGGCCCCTGAGCCGGTTGCCGCGACACCGGCCGCGAATCCCGCACCCGTTGCCGAACCGGCCCCGGTCCAGATCGCTGCGCTGGCGCCGGCGGCGCCGGTTCCCGCCGCGCCTGCGCTCCAGGCCGCTCAGCCTGACGACCCGATCGCGGCGCTGCTGAACAACCCGGCCGCCGCCGGTGGCTGGATCGATCCCGATGCCCATGCGCCGGCTCAGGTCGCGGCCGTGCCGGCCATGCCGGTGATCGTCGCCGTGCCGGCTGGGCGCTTCGCGGCCCAGATCGCGGCCGTGACCTCGCCGCAGGAGGCGCAGGCCGAATGGGCCCGCTTCCAGCGCCGCTACCCCGACCTGTTCGGCGCGCTGCAGCTCGCCGTGCCGCAGGTCTCGGCCTCGACCCGCCTCGGCTACCGCGTCCAGGCGGTGCCGCTCGACCAGGCAACGGCGACGCGGCTGTGCGAGGCCCTGGCCAGCGAGAAGACCGGCTGCCTCGTCGTTCCCCGCTGATCCCGAGCCCCCTTTCATGCCTCAGGCGATCCTGTTCGGCTGTGCCGGCCCCGTCCTGACGGCGGAAGACCGGCGGTTCTTCCGCGACGCCGATCCGCTCGGCTTCATCCTGTTCCGCCGCAACTGCGAGACGCCGGACCAGCTCAAGGCCCTGGTCGCCGATCTGCGCGGCGCGGTCGGCCGCCGGGCGCCGGTGATGATCGACCAGGAGGGCGGGCGCGTCGCCCGGCTGCGGCCGCCGCACTGGCCGGCCTTCCCGGCGGCCGGCCGCTTCGGCGCGCTGGCGGGCGCCGCCGGCATCGACACCGTGGCCGCGCCGGTGCTCGATCTCGACCTGCCCGGCGCCGACCGCACGGTGGTCGGCGACCGCGCCTTTTCCGGCGATCCGGCCGTCGTCGCCCGGCTCGGCCGCGCCGTGGCCGAAGGGCTGCTCGACGGCGGCGCCCTGCCGGTGATCAAGCATCTGCCCGGCCATGGCCGGTCGCGGGTCGACAGCCATGTCGCCCTGCCGGTGGTGGAGGCCGATCTGGAGACGCTGGAGCGCACCGATTTCGCGCCGTTCCGGGACCTCGCCGGCCTGCCCTGGGGCATGACCGGCCATCTCGTCTTCACCGCGCTCGATCCCGGCCATCCGGTCACCCAGTCGCCGACCGCGATCCGCGACGCGGTGCGCGGCCGCATCGGCTTCGACGGGGTGCTGTGCAGCGACGACCTGTCGATGGGTGCGCTGGCCGGCCCGCTGCCGCAGCGGGCCGAACGGGCCCTGGCCGCCGGTTGCGACCTGGCCTTGCACTGCAACGGCGACCTGGCGGAGATGCGGGCGATCGCGGCGGTGCTCCCGCCGATCGGCCCCGAGACCGCGGCCCGCCTGGCCCGCGGCGAAGCCCGGCGCCGCCCGGCGGCCGACCGCCCGGTCGAGAGCTATCTCGAGCGGGTGAAGGAGTTGTTGGGCCGCCTGCCCTCCGTGTGATCGAGGTTGCTTCGCCGCTCGCGGGCGGCGAAACTCCGGCCATGCTGGAAGACTGGTCGAAGGTCGATGCGCCGCCGGTGACGAACCGGGAGGACGCCGCCTTCATTCTCTCATTCGAATCCTATGAAGGGCCGATCGATCTGCTGCTCGAACAGGCGCGCGAGCAGAAGGTCGACCTGACCCAGATCTCCATCCTGGCGCTGGCCGACCAGTACCTCGCCTTCGTCGAGCAGGCGCGGCGGCTGTCGTTGGAGCTGGCGGCGCATTACCTGGTGATGGCGGCCTGGCTGGCCTATCTCAAGTCGCGCCTGCTGCTGCCCGCCCCGCCGGGCGACGACGAGCCGAGCGGCGCCGAGCTGGCCGAGGCCCTGGCCTTCCAGCTGCGCCGGCTGAACGCGATGCGCGAGGTCGGGCAGGCGCTGATGGCGCGGCCGCAGCTCGGCCACGACCTGTTCGCCCGCGGCGCCGTGGAGGAGGATGAGGCGACCCCGACCTCGGTCTGGGCCGTGTCGCTCTACGACCTGCTCAAGGCCTATGCCGAGCATTACCGGGCCAAGGCGGCGGCCGAGGGCAGCCTGCGCATCGAGGCCTCGGTGCTGTACTCGCCGGAGCAGGCGCTGGAGCGGCTCGAGGCGATGCTCGGCCGGTTCCCGAACTGGACCACGCTCGCCGCCTTCCTGCCGCCGCTGACCGGCAGCCCGCTGGTGCGGCGCTCGGCGCTCGCCTCCACCTTCGTCGCCACGCTCGAGCTGGCCAAGGCCGGCCGGCTCGTCCTCCGCCAGGACGGTCCGTTCGGCCCGATCTGGCTCAAGGCCCAGACTCCCCAGACCACCGAAGAATGACCGAACCCACCCAAGCCCTGCGTCTGGTCGAAGCCATGCTGTTCGCGTCGCCGGCGCCCTTGACCGAGGCGGCGATCGCCGAGCGCCTGCCCGACGGCGCCGACGTGCCCGAGCTGATCGACACGCTGGTCGAGCAGTATCGCGGTCGCGGCGTCGCCCTGATGCCGGTCGCCGGCGGCTGGGCCTTCCGCACCGCGCTCGACCTGGCGCCGCTGCTGCGCGACGCCGGCCATGTCGTGCGCCGGATGACCCGGGCGGCGCTGGAGACACTGGCGATCATCGCCTACCACCAGCCGGTGACGCGGCCCGAGATCGAGGCGGTGCGCGGCGTCGCCGTGGCCAAGGGCACGCTCGACACCCTGCTGGAGGCCGGCTGGATCGCGCCCGGCCGGCGCCGGCAGCAGCCCGGGCGGCCGCTGACCTGGATCACCACCCAGGGCTTCCTCGACCATTTCGGCCTCGCCGGGCTCGAGGACCTGCCGAGCGTCGACGAGCTCAAGGCCTCCGGCCTGCTCGACACCCGCCCGGCCATGGCCGTCCTGCCCGGCGGCACCCTGTCCGGCGAGGACGGGCCGGAGCCGCCCGAGGAGGACGAGAGGGAGTAGCGGAACGGGCCGCGCCGTGCCGTTTTCGCCGCCGCCGGAGGCCAGGATTTCCGCGCCATTTCGCCCCGCCCGCCGGCATTGCGGTGGCGGGGGGTTTCTGCGATGATCCGGCCGCCTTGGGGCTGGAGGAAAAGTTTATGGGTGGTTTGAGTATTTGGCATTGGTTGATCGTTCTGGTGGTCGTGCTCCTGATCTTCGGGAACCGGCTGCCGCGGGCGATGGGCGACCTGGCCAAAGGGATCAAGAACTTCAAGTCCGGGCTGTCGGACGACCCCAAGAACGAAGGGTCGGCCGATCAGCCGGCCGTGCCGCCGCCCGCGGGCACCGAAGCCGGCAGTCCGAACCGGACGACCGTCGACCGCCAATAGTCCCTTCGGGGAACCGGAACCGCGCCCCGTCCTCGGCGGCGGGGCGTGATGGACGAATGTGATGTTCGGTTTCGACTGGTCGGAGTTGATGATCATCGTGGTCGTGGCACTCATCGTGCTCGGCCCGAAGGATCTGCCGCGTGCCCTCTATCAGCTGGGCAAATGGACGCGCCATGCCCGCCGCATCACCGGCGAGTTCCAGCGCCATGTCGACGACATCGTGCGCCAGGCCGAGCTCGAGGAGGTGCGCAAGACCGTCCAGGACGCGGCCAAGTCGCTCGACGTCCGCGGCCAGGTGGCCGAGCACGTCAACACGGTCCTGGACCCGGTCAAGGACATCAAGCAGGCCTTCGACAAGGCGGCGCCCGGCGCCACGCCGCTGGCCGAGCCCGACAAGGCCGCGACCAACGGCCAGGCGGTACCCGGGCCGCAGCCGGTAGAAGGGCCGCAGCCCGGGCCGACGGCCCCGGCTCCTGAGACCCCGGCCGCCGCCGCCGAACCCGCGCCGGCCATTGTTCCCGCGTCGCCGGCAACATCACCCGCGGCCGCTCCGGCCACCACCCCGACCGACCGCGCGAGCTGATCCATGGCGCCCTCCGACAAGGAGATCGAAGACAAGCAGATGCCCCTGATGGAGCATCTGCTGGAGCTGCGCACGCGGCTGATCTATGCCGTGGTCGCGATCCTGGTCGGGTTCTTCATCTGCTACCACTTCGCCGAGACGATCTACCTGTTCCTGACCCAGCCGCTGGCCGATGCGCTGCCGCCGGGCCAGCCGAAGTCGATGATCTACACGGCGCTGACCGAGGTGTTCTTCACCTACATCAAGATCGGCTTCTGGGGCGGCTTCTGCCTGGCCTTCCCGGTGGTGGCGAGCCAGCTGTGGATGTTCGTGGCGCCCGGCCTGTACAAGAACGAGCGCAACGCCTTCCTGCCGTTCCTGGCCCTCAGCCCGGTGATGTTCATCGCCGGCGGGCTGTTCGTGTACTACTTCGTGTTCCCGCTGGCCTGGAGGTTCTTCCTGTCCTTCCAGGTCATGGGGCCCGATGTCGGCAGCGGCCTCGAGATCAGGCTCGACGCCAAGGTGTCGGACTATCTCGACCTGGTGATGCGTCTGCTGCTGGCCTTCGGCATCGCCTTCCAGCTGCCGGTGCTGCTGACGCTGCTGGTCCGCGTCGGCATCCTCAGCGTCGCCACGCTGAAGAGCAAGCGGCGCTACGCCATCGTCATCGTCTTCGTCGTCGCCGCGGTGCTGACCCCGCCGGACGCGATCAGCCAGGTGGCGCTCGCCGTGCCGATGCTGCTGCTCTACGAGATCGCGATCCTGATCGGCGGCATGATCGAGCGCGACCGCGCCAAGCGCGACGCGGAGGCCGAGGCGGAAGACACCGACAACGGCACCGCGGCCTAGCCCGGCTCAGCCCTTCGCCGCGGCCTCCAGCGTGGCGATGTCGAGCTTCACCATCTGCAGCATCGCCTCGGCGACGCGCTTCGCCTTGGCCTGGTCGGGATCGCCCATCAGTTCGCCCAGCCGCTTCGGCACGATCTGCCAGGACAGACCCCAGCGGTCCTTCAGCCAGCCGCACTGCTCGATCGCGCCGCCCTCCTTGAGCGCATCCCACAGCCGGTCGATCTCGGCCTGGGTGTCGCATTCGACGCTGATCGAGAAGGCGTGGTTGAACGGGTCCAGCGGCCCGGCCTCGATCGCCTGGTAGCGCTGGTCGCCGAGGGTGAAGGACGCGATCCGGACGCTGCCCGCCGGGCCGCTCGGGGTATCGACCGGCAGCGGCGTGACCCAATGCACTGCCGAGCCCGGGATCAGCCCGGTGTAGAAGCCGATCGCGGCCTCCATGTCCTTCTCGAACCAGAGATGCTGGGTGACCTTCATCGCGATGCTCCTTCCTCGGTCGCGCGGCCGCGCGCAGGGCCGCTCCTGTAGCTAAGGACGGTCGGGATCGGCCGTTCCCGACAGGACCGTGCGAAATTCGTAAGGCCAGGACGATCGGCCAATATCCTCCGGGCCGGCGGAGGCCTAGGGTGAGGCGGGCGGTTTCGGGAGGCGGCGATGGCCGGGCAGGGGCATGTCGGCAGGACGGATGTCGCCGCTCTGGAGCGGTTCCTCGCCGACTCGGCGACGGCCGCGCCCTCGCAATACGCCTTCGTCCGCCGCGGCAGGGTGATGTGCTTCTACGCCGATTCCGGCGTGGCGCTGGAGGTCGGGGCCCGCTGCTTCCCCGACCGCGAATTCTCCGTCATCGACATCCACGCCCGGAAGGTGGTGCTGCCGCACTGACCGGGCGTTCGTCCGGATGCGCCAAACGAGGGTTTGGCCAACTTCAGCTCACGTCTCAGCGAAGAAATCCTCGTTTGGATAGGCCATCATTTCCGCCTATCCAGGGTCGAACCGCGGCGCCGTTCCCCACCCGACTCATGGAGACAGGATTGACGATCTCGGTATCGCGCCTTCTGCTCGCGCTCGGCATGCTCGCCGCCCTGGTCCCCGACGCCCGCGTCCCCGGCGCCCAGGCTGCCGGCGAACCGCTCGCCCGCATCGTCGACGCGGCGGTCCGGCCGGTGATGGCGGAGAACGAGGTTCCGGGCATCGCCGTGGCGGTCACGGTCGGGGGCCGGCAGTCCTTCTTCAACTACGGCGTCGCCGCGAAGGACAGCGGTGGGAAGGTGACGGAGGATACGCTGTTCGAGATCGGCTCGGTCAGCAAGACCTTCACCGCGACCCTCGCCGCCACGGCGCAGCTGCAGGGGACCCTCTCCCTCTCCGACAGTGCGAGCAAATACCTGCCGGAGCTGGCCGGCAGCAGCTTCGACCGGATCAGCGTGCTCGAGCTCGGCACCTACACCGCGGGCGGCCTGCCGCTGCAGTTCCCGGACGACGTCACCGATCCGGACCGGATGATCGCCTACTACCGGAACTGGCGCCCGGCCTATGCCCCCGGCACCAAGCGGCTGTACTCGAACCCGAGCATCGGCCTGTTCGGCTATCTCGCCGCCCGCAGCATGCACAAGCCGTTCGACGAGCTGATGGAGCAGCAGATCTTCCCGACGCTCGGCCTGAACCGGACCTATATCCGGGTGCCGCAGGATCAGATGGGCGGCTACGCCTGGGGCATTTCCAAAGCGGGCAAGCCGGTCCGGGTGACGCCGGGCGTGCTGGATGCGGAGGCCTATGGCGTGAAGACCACCGCGGCCGACATGATCCGCTTCGTCGAGGCCAACATCGACGGCGCGAAGCTGGACGACACGCTGCGCCGCGCCATCGCCGCGACCCATGCCGGCTACTACCGGATCGGCGACATGACCCAGGGCCTGGGCTGGGAGATGGTCGACTGGCCGACCGATCTCGACCGGCTGCTGGCCGCGAACTCCGCCGAGATGAGCCAGAAGCCCAACCCAGCCACCCGGCTGGAGCCGCCGCTGCCGCCGCGGGACGAGGTGCTGATCAACAAGACCGGCTCCACCAACGGCTTCGGCGCCTATGTCGCCTTCGTTCCCGCCCGCGGCATCGGCGTGGTGATCCTGGCGAACCGCAACTACCCGATCGCGGCGCGGGTGCAGGCCGCCTACCGGATTCTGGCCGCGCTGGACGGCGAGGCCGGCTGACCGGCATCCGCCGCCGGGGCACGGCGTGTCCGGTTGAGGGCTTTCGGGGTGTGGAAGAAGAACGGAGTTCAATTTTTATTGTCATCCTCGGGCTTGACCCGAGGATCCAGGGGCCACCCAGAGCGGCATCGACATTCCCTGGATGCCCGGGTCAAGCCCCATAGGCGCTAAGATAGTGGATTCCCGAGAAGGAGAGATCGTGATTCAAGCTTGGGATGACGCACGATCTGACGAATGACGCGGACTGGCAGGATGTGGTTGAGCGCCTTGGCGGCGCCGAGGCGCTGAGGGTATCGGCGCGAGACCACAAGGCGTTCCAGCGGGCGCGCGGGGTGAAGGACGCGGCGAGTTTGCTGCGGCTGGCCTTGATGTATGGCCCCGGCGGCCTGTCGCTGCGGAGCACCGTGGCGATGGCGGCGATGGGCGGGATCGCCACCCTGTCCGATGTGGCGCTGCTGGGACGGCTGCGCGCGGCCGGCCCCTGGCTGGAGGCGCTGTGCAGCGAGCGACTCAGCCGGTGGGCTCAGGACTTGAGCGTCACGCCGGGGGACCGGCCGATCCGGATCGTCGACGGCATCCGTCTCACCGGGCCGGGCGGCCGGACGATGCGGCTGCATCTGGCCTATGATCTCCCCGAGGGGCGGATCAGTCACAGTGTCCTCACCGATCTGTCCGGTGCGGAGAAGCTGACCCGAACGCCGGTGCGGCCCGGCGAGATCCGTCTCGGCGACCGCGGCTATCCCCGTCCCGACGACCTCGCCACAATCCGGGCCGCCGGCGCCGATGTGGTCGTCCGCCTCACCTGGAACAGCCTCAGCCTGGCCCATCCGGATGGCCGGCCGTTCGCCTGGATGCCCCTGTTCGAGGCGTCGGCCGCGCATGGCCAAGCCGACGCCGCCGTTCTGGTCGAGAAGGCCCGCGACCCGGAATGGTCGCCCCTGCCCATGCGTCTGGTGGTGATCCGAAAGCCGCCAGAGGCCGCAGCCCAGAGCCGGGAGCGGGCCCGACGCGCCAGCGCCAAGAACCAGCACCGCACCGATCCCCGCACCCTGGCCGCCGCCGACCATGTCCTGCTCCTCACCTCCCTACCGCCCGACCTCTATCCGCCGGAGCGCATCGGTGCCCTCTATCGCCTGCGATGGCAGATCGAGCTCGCCTTCAAGCGGCTCAAATCTCTCCTCCACATCGATCAACTCCCGGCCAAGCATCCAGACCTCGTCCGCTCTTGGATCCTGGCCCATCTGCTCCTCGCCCTGCTGATCGACGATGCCGCGGCCCTGCCCGCGGCCTTTCCCCCCTGAGCTGCCAACTCCTCAGCCTCTCTCACTCTGGCGCTTCACCGCGCTTCTCCTCCGCTCCGCTCTCGCCGCCATCTGCCCGGTTCCCGCCTGGGCAGACCTCCACAACCTCGCCCACAAGGCTTGGCGATACCTCGCAGAGCCTCCCCGAAAACGCTCCCTTCTGGCCCGTCTCCGACTATCTTAGCGCCTATGGGGTCAAGCCCGGGCATGACAATTAAAAATTGAATAGTAGGGTCTTGGCATCTCTCGTTGCTTGCTATTCGGGTTCAACCAGACAGCCGTGCCTTCAGGGCCTCCGCTACAGCCGCAACCCGATCCGGCCTCCCATCGACTCCCGCCGTCACCAGATCTGAAGCGCGTCGGCCGTCCGGCTCCTGCGGTGGCGACGCGCGACAGGATCGGTGAACGGGGTGTGCGATGAATGTGAATGGCTGGGTCTCCGCATTCGAGCTGGCGGAGGTCAATATTCCGCAGGCGGCGGCGTATTTTCTGAACAGTGATGCGACGGACCAGGATCTGCGGAACCTGGTCCAGACATTGCGGATGCGCGGCTGGGAATTCGCGGACACGCTGGCGGCCGAGCTCGGGCTGCTCGCGCCGCCGCCGATGATGGCGCCGCACGGCTTCGTGGCCCCGGGCGGATTTCAGCAGGCCGTCCATCAGCCCGTCATTCCACCCGGCTTCGCCCCATATCCCCCGACATACGCGCCAGTCATCCCGACGCAGCCGGCCGGGGGCGGGTGGGGGCCGGCACAGCCGATGCCTCACGGGCAGGCCTATTACGCTCCCCCGCCGCAGCATCCCCAGATGCACGCCGTCCAGCCGGGATGGCAGCCCCAGGCCTATGTCAACCCAGGGCCCGTCCAGCCGCCGCCGCCTGTGCTGTCGCAGGCCGACAGGGTGCAATACGCCGATCTGGCGACCAACTCCGGCCTGTTCGGCACCAATCGGCTGACCCGGGTCAGCCGCAGCGGCCTGCCGCCCCATCTGCAGCTCGCAGATGTCGCCATGGACGGGATGGAGGCCATGGTCTGCACCAATGCCCAACAGGCACTCGGCACGGCCGGCCTGGGGCCGTGCATCGCGGTCTGCGCCCGGGGCGTCAACCCCCAGGGCCAGGAGGTGATCGGGCTCTGGCATGCCTCATACGACGAAGATCAGGTCAATCTCCGAAACAACCTCCGCGCGGGGCTTGGCCAGCTGATGGGGAAAATGACCAGGCGGCAGGCGGCGCAGGTGGAGTTTTCCCTGGCCGGCGGAATGAAGCAGCCCAATGCCCGCTGCATCGAATTCGGCGAGACGTTTCTGTCTCTCCGGGGCGAATACCCGATCGTCGCCGCGGAGATTCACCATTGCGAACGCGAGGACCAGGCGACGGATGTCGTCATGACCGCCGGCGGGACCTACCATGGTGTGAATCTCTACGATCCGCCGCCGTTCTGATCCAGGGCGCACCGTAGGTTGGGTTCGCGTCCCGCGAACCCAACAGCAACAGACGCGCCGGGTGATGGAATGTTGGGTTCGCTTGCAGCGAACCCAACCTACGTACTGGATCGCCCGCCAACAATTTCTATTGTGTTAGAGGATGAGGCGGTCCGAACTCGGTGGGGTCGCATTCAAATACTCCAGATGGGAGATTGAGAATTATTCTATCCTGAATCTGCTGCGGATCTTCTTCGAAGTCGGCATAATTCAGATATCCTTCCAAGGATGCTCCTGGTGGTACAATAGTTGAGGAATAACCTTCGAGACACATTTCGTTTTTATAAGGTACTGTCTTTCCTAAATAAGAAAAAGAGAGAGAAAATCGAGCAAGGCAGTTATCAATAATTCCATTCTTCGGCCACTCATCGGCGCGAATGCAAAGTGATTTGCTGGAAATATTTCGGAGATACATGTTGAATCTTTTGTATTTATCAGATTTCTCGGCACGCAACGAATAGTCGCCTTCCTGCGTTCGCATTGTTACGCGGACATGAGTGCTGTCTCTTGCTGAGCATGAAAGTAGGAATATTGTTACGGCTGCGATCTTCAGAACTATTCCATAGCGAACCATTTAGAACTCCGACCAATCATTGAATGCGACGCACGATTGGGAGTTGCAGTCTAACGACGATAGGCCAGTCACAAATTTCTGAAAAGGGGCGCCGTTCGACCTCTCCCACCCCTAATCCCGCCGTCCCGTCACCAGCAGCCAGGCAATGCCGGCCAGGGCGGCGAGGCAGCCGAGCAGGGCGAAGGCGGGGATGCCGAACAGCCGCGGCCCGCTTTCGGCCAGGATCGGCGCCAGCCCGACCACGAAGGCGGCGGTGACGATGGCGACGGCGATGCGCGCGGCGCCGCGCTCGATCGAGCGGCCGAACCGGTCCATCCGGCCGATCTCGATCTCCAGCTTCCCCTTCTCCAGCCGCAGCAGCACCCGGCGCAGGATGCCGGGCGCGTCGCCGGCCAGGGCTTGCAGCTCCAGCAGCACCGACCCGGCCCGGCCCAGCAGCGCCTCCGGGGCATAGCGCGCGGCCAAAGCCCGGCGCACCACCGGCTCGACCTCGCGCACCACGTCCAGCTCGGGGTCCAGGCGCCGGACCACGCCTTCCGAGGTCATCAGCGCCTTCAGCACCAGCGCCAGGTCGGGCGGCAGGGCCAGATCGTGATCGCGCATCAGGCCGACGAAATCGGCCAGCGCCTGGCCCAGCTTCAGCCGGCCCAGCGCGCCGCGGGTGTGGCGGGCCAGGAAGGCCTCGGCCGCCTCCTCCAGCGGGCGGGCGTCGATGTCCGGCTGGCCGGCCCAGTCCAGCAGCACCTCGCGCACCCCGGCGGCGCTGCCGCCGGTGATCGCCGCCATCAGCGTCACCAGCTGGTCGCGCCGCCGTGCCGACAGCCGGCCGATCGTGCCGAAATCGAGATAGGCGATGCGGTCGCCCGCCAGGCACAGCATGTTGCCGGGATGCGGGTCGGCGTGGAACACGCCGTCGATCAGCATCATCTGCAGGAAGGCGTTCGAGCTGCGGGCCGCCAGCACCCGCCGGTCCAGCCCGGCCGCCGCCAGCGCCGCCTCGTCGCCGGGCCGGATGCCGGCGACGAAGTCCTGCACCAGCACCTCCTCGCTGGTCCAGGCCCAGTGGATGCGCGGCACCACGATCTCCGGCCGGTCCTCGAACTGGGCGGCGATCAGTTCGGCGTTGCGGCCCTCATTGGCCAGGTCCAGCTCCTCGCCGATCGCGGCGGACAGGTTGCGGGTGATCGCCTCGGGGTGATAGCGCCGCAGCTCCGGCAGCTCGGTCTCGGCCAGCCTGGCGGCATGGGCCAGCAGGCGCAGATCGGCCTCGACCAGCGGCCGCAGCCCGGGCCGGCGGATCTTCACCACCACTTCGGTGCCGTCGGCCAGCGCCGCGCGATGCACCTGGGCGATCGAGGCCGAGGCCAGCGGCACGCGGTCGAACCGGGCGAAGATCGCATCGGGCGCGCCGCCCAGCGCCGCCTCCAGCACCGGCGCCAGCGCCTCATAGGGCAGGGGCGGGACACGGTCGTGCAGCTTCTCCAGCTCGGCCAGCCATTCCGCCGGCAGCAGGTCGCTGCGGGTGGCCAGGATCTGGCCCAGCTTGATGAAGGTCGGCCCCAGCGCCTCGATCGCCAGCCGCAGCCGGGCCGGCGTGTCCTGGCCGGGCGCCGCCGTCCCGGTGTCGCCGGGCGCCAGCCCGGCCTGCTTCAGCAGCCGGTGCAGCCCCAGCCGGCGCACCAGGTCGC
Source organism: Inquilinus sp. CA228 (assembly GCF_052078665.1). Taxonomy (NCBI): domain Bacteria; kingdom Pseudomonadati; phylum Pseudomonadota; class Alphaproteobacteria; order Rhodospirillales; family Rhodospirillaceae; genus Inquilinus; species Inquilinus sp. CA228. Next base: position 152,584 of record NZ_JBQJIK010000003.1, read on the forward strand.
CGAAGCCGAAGCGCAGCAGCACGGTGACGATCTGCTGCAGCCGCTTCAGGTCGCGGGCGACGACGAAGGCGGTGGGGAGGACCTGCATGCTCGTCCTTGCGAAGCGGGTGATGCGGGGCTGCAACGTCGGTGCCGCCGCCAGGTTCCGCCGCCGGACGAATGGCCGCGGGCGGGATCGCGATTCCAGTAGTATTATCGGCCACATTCGTTCATGATACGTTCTATGGACATGGCGCAATCCGATTCCGACGAGATCAAGCCGACCGATCCCGACATGAAATGGACGGGGTGGGCGCTGGACAAGCTGCGCGAGATCGTCGACCTGGACATCAGCACCAAGCGGGCGACCGTGCGGGAGCAATCGCAGATCCTGCGGGGGTCGGAGATGCCGGACTACCCGCTGATGCAGTCGCGGCTCTCCCGGTCGGTGCGGCTGTCGCTCGCCATGACCGAGCGGATCCGCGCCGACTACCTGATGCGCCGGGCCAAGCGGACCGAGTCGGGCGAGCAGGAGCGCCGCCGGCAGAAGCGGGAGCAGACTGCCGAGTCCGTCGCCAAGGCGGTGGCCCAGCCGGACGAGCCCGAGGACGTCGAACGCGTGCGGTCGATGGTGTGGGAGTCGCTGGTCGAGGACGAGATCCTGGACGTGCAGCTGGACACCCTGTCGCCCGAGGAGTTCCTGCGCGAGGTCTGCCGCAAGATCGGCCGCATGCCGCATTCGGCCCCTCCACCGCAGGGCTGGGACGAGGCCGACACCATCGACCTGCCCGGCCCGAGCATGGAATTCGTCGCCGCGGCCTCTCTGCCCGGGGACGACTGGGCCGAGCCGCCGGAGGACTCCGCGGACGGCCATCCGCCGCCCAGGCTGCCGAAGCCCGACAGCAGCTGAGGGCCGAAGCGGCCCGACATGCCCTCTGATCCTGACGAACCGAGTGTTTTGCCTCTCCCGTTTACGGGAGAGGTCGGAGGCGCTTGCGCCTCCGGGTGAGGGGGTTTCGTCGAGGCCTGGGCCCGCCCGGTCGTCCTACGGACGTTCGACCTCTCCCGCCAAGCGGGAGAGGCAACACAAAAGCAGCGCTCCGAAGCCCGCGGCCCGTTTGCGTCCGGCCGGCCCACCTCCTATAACCACCGCACGATTCCCCGATCCTGCAGTTATCGAGCGCGCGATGCACGACATCCGATTCATCCGAGAGCATCCCGAAGCCTTCGACAAGGGGATGGCTCGGCGGGGTCTGTCGCCCGTCGCCGCCGAGCTGCTGTCGCTGGACGAGCGCCGGCGCCAGATCACCACCGAGCTGCAGGGGCTGCAGACCCGCCGCAACGCCGCGTCCAAGGAGATCGGCGCCGTCAAGTCCAAGGGCGGCGACGCCCAGGCGCTGATGGACGAGGTCGCGTCGATCAAGGCGAAGATGGGCGAGCTGGAGCAGGCCGACCGCGACGCCGAGGCGGCGCTGGCGGCGCGGCTGGCCGAGCTGCCGAACATCCCCGATGACGACGTGCCCGACGGGGCGGATGAGAGCGCCAATGTCGAGATCCGGCGCACCGGCGAGCCGCGGCGGCTGAACTCGGCCCGCGACCATGTCGACCTCGGCGAAGGCCTCGGGCTGATGGACTTCGCCGCAGCCTCCAAGCTGTCCGGGGCGCGCTTCGTGGTGCTGCGCGGCGCCCTGGCCCGGCTGGAACGCGCCATCGGCCAGTTCATGCTGGACCTGCACGTCACCGAGCATGGCTACACCGAGATCGCCCCGCCCTTCATGGTGCGCGACGAGGCGGTGTTCGGCACCGGCCAGCTGCCGAAGGCGGCCGAGGACATGTTCCGCACCAACACCGGCCACTGGCTGATCCCGACCGCCGAGGTGCCGCTGACCAACCTGGTCGCCGGCGAGATCCTGGAGCAGGCGGGGCTGCCGCTGCGCTTCACCGCGCTGACGCCGAGCTTCCGCTCCGAGGCCGGCGCCGCCGGGCGCGACACCCGCGGCATGATCCGCCAGCACCAGTTCTGCAAGGTCGAGCTGGTCAGCATCACCACGCCGGAGCAGTCGGCCGCCGAGCACGAGCGGATGACGCAGTGCGCCGAGACCGTGCTGAAGCGCCTGGGCCTGGCCTTCCGCACCATCGTGCTGTGCACCGGCGACATGGGCTTCACCGCCCGCAAGACCTACGACATCGAGGTCTGGCTGCCGGGGCAGGGGCGCTATCGTGAGATCTCCTCCTGCTCCAACACCGGCGAGTTCCAGGCCCGGCGGATGCAGGCCCGGTTCCGGCCGGAGGGCGAGAAGGGCACCCGGTTCGTGCACACGCTGAACGGCTCCGGCGTCGCCGTCGGCCGCGCCCTGATCGCGGTCATGGAGACCTATCAGCGGCAGGACGGCTCGATCGAGGTGCCGGAGGTGCTGCGGCCCTATATGGGCGGGCTCGAGATCCTGGAAGCGAAGGGCTGACGATGCGCATCCTCCTGGCCAATGACGACGGCATCAACTCCACCGGCTTCTCGGTGCTCGAGCGCATCGCCCGCGAGCTCTCGGACGATGTCTGGGTCTGCGCGCCCGAGACCGAACAGTCGGCCGCCAGCCATTCCCTGACCATCCACCGGCCGCTGCGCCTCAGGAAGATCGAGGAGAAGCGCTTCGCCGTCGACGGCACGCCGACCGACTGCGTGCTGCTGGCCGTCAACCACATGATGAAGGACAAGCGGCCCGACCTGGTGATGTCCGGCGTCAACCACGGCCGCAACATCGCCGAGGACGTGACCTATTCCGGCACCATCGCCGCGGCGATGGAGGCGACGCTGCTGGGCATCCGCGCCATCGCCTTCAGCCAGCAATTCGCCGATGGCCGCCGGCCGGACTGGGAGACGGCGGGGCGCTGGGGCGCCGAGGTGGCGCGCAAGGCGATCGCCACGGACTGGCCCGACCAGGTGCTGGTCAACGTCAACTTCCCGGCGGTCGATCCGGACGCGGTCACCGGCATCGCCGTGGTGCCGCACGGCCTGCGCAAGATCGGCGACGTGCTGGAGGAGCGGGTGGACCCGCGCGGCCGCAGCTATTTCTGGATCGGCACCAGCCGGACCGAGGAGGCGCTGCAGGGCGACGAGACCGACGTGTCCGCCCTGCGCGACGGCCGGATCACGGTGACGCCGCTGCATCTAGACCTGAACCACGCCGCCGCGATCCAGTCCCTGCGCGGCGTCTTCGCCAAGTAGGAGCTGTCGTGAGCGGTGTCCGCCCATGATCGCCGAGCCGCGGCTGATCCGGCTCCTGATGCATCTCCGCCGGTCGGGGATCACGGATCATCGCGTCCTCGGCGCGATCGAGCGGGTGCCGCGCGAGGCCTTCGTGCCCGACGCCTTCCTCGACCAGGCCTATGAGGACATCGCCCTGCCGATCGGCCGCGGCCAGACCATCAGCCAGCCGATGGTGGTCGGGCTGATGACCCAGGCGCTGGAGGTCGGCGACCGCCACAAGGTGCTGGAGATCGGCACCGGCTCGGGCTACCAGGCCGCGGTGCTGGCGCGGATCTGCCGCCGGCTCTACACCATCGAGCGGCACAAGCCGCTGCTCGACCTGGCGCTGGAGCGGATCGCCGGCATGCGCATCAGCAACATCACCGCGCGCTGGGGCGACGGCATGAAGGGCTGGCCCGAGCAGGCGCCGTTCGACCGCGTCATCGTCACCGCCGCGCATCGCGGCGACCTGCCGCCCCCGGCGCTGACGGACCAGCTCGCGATCGGTGGTATAATCGTGATTCCCACGGGGGACGAGAAGCGGAACCAGCGCGTGGTCCGCTTCACGCGCACCGAGACCGGGTTGGAGCGGGAGGATCTGTGGCCAGTTCGCTTCGTGCCGTTGCTGCCGGACCTTCCCGACGGGGAGGATGGCGGTCCATCCTACTGACGACGCTCGCCGCCGCGAGCCTCGCAGCCTGCAACGTCCCGCCGGGTGCCGACGAGATGGCGCAGCGGCCGGCGACCGTCCAGGTCCAGCCGGGCGACGACGTGCTCGCCATCGTCCGCCGCTACGACGTGTCGATGCCGGCGCTGATCGCGCTGAACGGGCTGCAGCCGCCCTATGCGCTGCAGACCGGCCAGACCCTGCGCCTGCCGGGTTCGCCGGGCTCCGCGCCGGGGCC